>CAMAXB010000045.1 GCA_945862035.1 Opitutus sp. GAS368 | reverse complement strand
TCGGCCAGACATGCAGCCCTCCCGACCCGCACTCGGATACGAAAGCGCTCGAACAGTAGCAATCATTTCCTATCAGCCCGACCGAGGGTATCACATTGATCGACCATTCTGCCACGGCCAGATCGCCGGTAAATTCGACGCACGAGAGTCCGGCGCCAACGAAGTGAGGCGAAGAGAAATCGGAGAAACGAAGTTTTGTGATCCTGGAATGCGGCAAGAGCGCCTTCGTCAAAGAACCCGTTTAACCGGCCAAGTTTGAGGACCAAACGGCCCGGCAAGCATAACCACCGATCAGCCGCTCCACCTGCTGGCCCAAGCCGCTCTTGCGTTCGGCGAGAGCAGCCAGCCCAGTGACTTCCTCAAGGCCCTCCGACCGGCCTACGGCCGCCATCGGGCTGCCCTCGCCTGAAGCGGTTGATTTGCCCGTCAGACACCGCCCGTCCGCAAACCCAGCGCGCGCGGGCTACTCTTTACTTGGATCGCGACGCCGCCCGCGTCCAAATTGTCGGCGTGCCCAGCGCTGCGTACCCCTCTCCGCTTCCTCGGCCTGCGCTGACCCGTTCCACGTCCGAAAAGTGGAGCGGCTTTTCCTGAAGACGCTGGCTCGATCTACCGCGTTGAGGGCAGCGCATTCCACCTTCCGACCGGAGTCAGCGACCCCGGCCCCACCCAGCCTCAAAACGCTCTAGCCTCCGAACAAGTCCAATTGCTTCGTCGCCGGCCCCCGGAGTGCTCGCTCGACCGGCCAAAGAGGCGCAGGAGGCACGCGCGGTTCGATCTCCTGCAGGATTGTCTGGAAAAGCCGGGCCAACGCCGGCGCATGCCCATCGTCAGGATGGTGCAGGAAGACATAGGGTGAACGCCCCTCGCTCATCCAGCGCGCCACGACCGACGCCCATTCCCGGAGAATCGCCGCATTTGCCGCAACCACCGGATCGCCCACCAAGCGCACCAGCGGATGGGGCCCGGTGGCCGTGAAGCGCACGGGCACGCGCGGTTTCTTGCGCTGCGCATCGCGTGACAACTCGTCCGTCACCTTCGCCGCAAAGAGCCCCCGGGTATCGAAGATCACCCGGTCGACCCCGCGCTCCGTCAGCAATGCATCCAAGGCCCGCTCCTTGGCACCGCGATCAAAGAAATCCAGGTGGCGCACCTCGACGGCATAGGCCTGGTCCGCAGGCAGGCTGCCGAGATACGCCGCCAGCGCCGGCAGGCGATCCGCTCCGAAGGCGGCCGGCAACTGGAGGAAGAACGGTCCCCGGCGAGGGCCGAGGGGCGCCAAGCGCTCGAAGAAGCGCGCCGTGGCCTCGCCGGCACCCACCAGTTGCCGGTCGTGGGAGATCTCACGCGGAAACTTAAAGCAGAAGCGGAATTCCTCCGGCGCCTCCCCCACCCAACGCTTCACCGTGTCGACCGAGGGTAGGCCGTAGAAAGTCGCATTGCCCTCCGTTGTCCCGAAGACCGAGGCATACTGCGGCAGAAAGTCCGCCCGCCGCGCCTCCGCGGTAAAGAAGCTCCCCACCCAAGGGGCGTGCGCCCAGACCGGGCAGCCAATGCGACAACAGGCATTCATGCAGGGAGAGAACGACGATAAAGCGAGACCACCGCCCACTGTCACGCTCCCGCCCGCCGAGGCAATCTCGTGTCACGTAATACGTGACACCTGCCTTGGGCCAATACCCGCGTAACGCGGGCTGGCGCCGAGCGCCTGCCGGCCCGGCGCGATGCGTCGCCGCTTCGTCCACCTGAGCGGCACCCGGACATCCTCTACAGGTTTCAAGGGGGATTGAGGACTTGCGACTGAACCGCGGCGGGCCTGAGGTAGCCGCCGATCTCACCCGTCTGCGGATTAAGGTAGCAAAACGGTATCTTTTTGATAGTTTATGTTCGTGACTGCACTTCTGATCAAAAACATCCCACCCGCCTTGCACCGCCGCCTCAAGCTACTCGCCCAAGGTCGGCGACGAAGCGTGCAGCAGGAAGCACTGCTCGCACTTGAGCGCGGCCTCGATCCGGTGCGGCCCGCGATGATCCTGCCCGAGCCGGTTGGGCCAACGCATCTGCTGGGCGATGAACTCCTCGCCCGGGCCCGCAATCGTCGCCCATGATCGTCGCCGACACGAACGCCATTGCCTACCTCGGCATTCGGGGAGAAAAAACCGCCGATGCGCAAACGGCCGCACGCCGTGATCCCGACTGGATCACCGCTCCCCTTTGGAGGGATGAGTTTCTCAACATCCTGGTCCTCAGTGTCACTGCGCGCCATCTGACCACTGACCAAGCGCTTCGCGCTTGGTCCAATGCGCAGGGACTGATGGCCGGACGAGAAAGCCCGGTCGACGCAGCCGCCACGCTTGAACTTGCGGTGAAAGCCAAGATCACGGCCTACGATGCACAATTTGTGCTCTTGGCGCAGCGCCAAGGCACACGGCTTCTCACTGATGACAAGGAATTGCTGAGAAAATTTCCGTCGACCGCAATTTCGCTCGCGGCGTTCGGCGCCGCCGCCTGACTCGCGCCGTGACCGACGACCTGCTCATCACGCTCAAGACCACGTTTGGCTACGACGCCTTTCGTCCGCTGCAGCGCGACATCATCGAGGCCTCGCTGGCGGGAAAGGACGTGTTCGCCCTGCTCCCCACCGGCGGTGGCAAGTCGCTGTGTTTTCAATTGCCGGCGCTCGTGCGACCCGGCCTCACCGTGGTGGTTTCGCCCCTGATCGCCCTGATGAAGGACCAGGTCGATCAGCTGCAGGCGGCCGGCGTGGCGGCGACGTTTCTCAACTCATCCCTCGGCTCCGCCGAGTCGCGCTCGCGTCTGGCCGGGCTGCACCGCAACGAATGGCGCCTGCTCTACGTCGCCCCGGAGCGCCTGATGCTGGACAACTGGCAGGAGAACCTGAAGGCGTGGAATGTGGCGGCGATCGCGATCGACGAGGCGCACTGTGTCTCGGAATGGGGCCATGATTTCCGTCCGGAGTACCGGCAGATTGCCAAGCTGCGCGAATTGTTGCCGGAAGTGCCTGTGATGGCCCTGACGGCGACCGCGACCGAGCGGGTCCGGATCGACATCGTCAAGCACCTGAAGCTGCGCGATCCGCAGATCTACGTCGCCAGCTTCAACCGTCCGAACCTGACCTACCGCGTCACGCCCAAGGATCAGCCCGCGAAGCAGATCATGGAATTCGTGAAGCGGCGGGAGCACGAGAGCGGGATCGTCTACTGCGCGACCCGTGCCACCGCCGACCGCACGGCGGAGGCGCTGGCGGGACGCGGCCTGCCCGCCCGCGCGTACCACGCGGGGCTCGACGCTGACGAGCGCGCCCGCAACCAGGAGCTCTTCCTGAGGGATGAAGTGCGCATCATGTGCGCCACGATCGCGTTCGGCATGGGCATCAACAAGCCGAACGTCCGCTGGGTGATCCACTACGACCTGCCGAAGAACATTGAAGGCTACTATCAGGAGACCGGCCGCGCGGGGCGCGACGGCCTGCCGGGCGACTGCCTGCTGCTGTTCAGCGCGGGCGATGCGGCTAAGCAGACGCATTTCATCGACGAGATGACCAATGAGCACGAACGCAATGTCGCGCGGGCGCAGCTCCGAAAGATGTCGCACTACGGCGAGAGCGCGGGCTGCCGGCGGGCGGAACTGCTCGATTACTTTGGCGAGACCTTCCCCCTCGACAACTGCGGGGCCTGCGACAACTGCCTTGAGCCGCGTGAGACCTATGACGGTACGCTCGCGGCGCAGAAATTCCTGTCCTGCGTGTACCGCATCCGCCAGGCCAGCCGCTTCGGCTGCGGGGCGAATCATGTCATCGAGGTGCTGACCGGTGCGGACACGGACAAGATCCGGCGCTGGGGTCATGACCAGCTCTCCACCTACGGTATCGGCAAGGAGCTGGGACGCCCGCAATGGGCGTCGGTGGGCCGCGAGCTGATGCGGCTCGGCTATCTCGCCCAATCGGAGGGCGAGTACCCCACGCTGGAGCTGACGGCCGAGGGCGTGGAGGTGCTGCGGTCCCGGGCACCGATTCAACTCACCAAGGCCCTCGACCTGCCGAAGGCGCGTCGGGTTGTCCGGCGCGAGGGCGAAATCGCCTGCGACGAGATCCTCTTCGATCGCCTGCGGATCCTGCGCAAGCAGCTCGCGGACGAGCGCAAGGTTCCGGCCTATGTGATCTTCGGCGACGCCACCCTGCGGCAGATGGCGCGGGAGTACCCCGATCAGGAAGGCCGCATGGAGGGCATCTTCGGGATGGGTGAAAAGAAGCGCGCGGAGTTTGGGTCGGCCTTTGCTTCGGCCATCGCCACTTTCCTTGAGACGAATCCGCGGATGACGTTCAACGAGTGAGGCGGTGGGATTGCCCGCGGAACCTGCGGAAAGGTGCGGAGACGGATTGGGTTGAACAGGGGGAACGGAGATAAACAGGAGGGTCTGATCTACCCACCGCCCCGTTCACGTCTCACTCGGTTTCCGCGGTTACCTCCTGTAAAACCGCATTCCGTTGTTCTGGACCGCGGGGTTTTTCCGCGGTCTTCCGCGTGTTCCGTGGACCAAGCCCGATCAGAACGGCCACCAGCTCGACTTTACGGGCACCCCGTCGCGCGTGGCGAGGCGGGCCTCGTCGATCGCTTGGATCGAGTAATCCGTGGGGCTGGAGGCCGGGCAATCCTTTCGCGTGTCGACGCGCGTGAGCTGGGTGCCGTCGGCCGCGAGCACCAGCAACGAGGGATAGGAGGCGATGCCGCACGCCAAACGGAGCCGGGCGGCCTGTTCCGCTTCGGAGGGCGGCTGCGGCGTAGTGCGCAGCCCGTTGATCTTTGGAAATACGAACGACGGCGAAAACGGTTTAAGGAACTCGGGATTATGGGCCACCTGCGCCGAGAACTCCTGGCAGGGTCCGCACCAGTCGGTGCTGGTAAAAGAACCAAGATCTGCTTTTTGCCGCGGGCGGCCTCGAAATCGAGCAGCCACGACTCGTTCGCCACCTTGCCGGCCGGAGCGTTGACGATCTGGTTGAGGGCTTGCGACCGCTCCGCCCTGGCCCCGGGGCCGTGGACTGTTTCGCCGGCGCGCTGGGCAAAGTGGCGATGGGGGCCAACGCCGGAGACGGAGTCGCCGCCGGGTCATTTCGGAAATCTGACCCAAGGCCGCACGACGCGCCCCTGCGGGCAGGTCAGGATTTCCTTGGATCCGGCCTTCGTGGTCCCGCGCGGCGGGCCAAATGCGGCGATCACCTGCTCGCGCGTGGAACCCAGGGCCACCTCGGCGGCGAGGGGACCGGTCAGCACGCACATAAGAAGACAGGCCCGGAACACCACAGCTCGAGCCCACCAAAGCAGGCCGACCTGAACTGGCCCCAAGGAAGTGCCAGTCAACGTGCCCACTCTGGAATGACATCAAACTGTATCCCGAAAACCCACGGCCCCAGAGCGATCACGGCCAGCAGCACGATCATCAGCAGGCACAGGTTGAGCCACCAGCCGACCCGCACCATTTCCGGCAGCGTGATCAGGCCACTGCCAAAAACGATCGCATTGGGGGGCGTGCCCACCGGCATCATGTACGAGCAGTTGGTTGCCAAGGCGGCCGGGATCGCGAGGTAGAGGGGATTCTGACCCAGAGTGAGCGCGATCGCTGCGACGACCGGGAGAAAGGTTGCGGCGGTGGCGGTGTTGCTCGTCAGCTCAGTCAGCATCAGGAGCGTGAAGCAGATCAACGCCATCAGCAGAAGGAAGGGCACGCCCTCGAGTCCGCTGAAAAGGGCGCCCATGTAGCCGGCAAGCCCGTGCCGCTCAATGGCCGCGGCGAGGCTCAGGCCACCACCGAAAAGCAGGATCACATCCCACGGGAGTCCCTTGGCCGATTCCCAGTTCATCACGAACTCCCCGCGCCGCAGGTCGACCGGGATGAGAAAGAGCGCCAGCGCACCGATGATGCCGATCGTTGTGTCGCTGATCAACGGGACAAACCGCGCAATCACCGGTTGGAAAATCCAGGCGAGAGCGGTCAGAACAAAGACCACCGCGACGCCCCACTCTCCCCGCGATAAGGCCCCGAGCCGGCTTTTTTCGGTGTGCAGCAGGCCGGCCAGCCCGGGCACATCCGCGCACTCGAGGGAGAAGGACACGCGGGTCAGGACCACGTAGACGGCAACCAGCCCGACCCCCGCGACCGGTACGCCGATGGCCATCCACTGCCCGAAGCCAATCGTCACGCCATAGGTACTCTCCAGATAGGCGGCCAGCAGGGCGTTGGGCGGCGTGCCGATCAGAGTTGCCATGCCTCCGGTGGTCGCACCGTACGCCACCGCGAGGAGCAAGGCGGTGCTGAAGGCGCGCAGCGCCGGCTGGCTCTGTTCGCTTTCGGGGATCAGCCGGACAACCGAGAGCGCGATGGGCAGCATCATCAGCGCCGTGGCGGTATTGCTGACCCACATGCTGAGGAAGGCCGACGCCACGAGGAAGCCGGCGATGATCCGCTTGGGCTTTACGCCGATGTGGGCGATCAGGTTGATCGCGATGCGGCGGTGGAGATTCCATCGCTCCATGGCTAGGGCGATGAGAAAGCCGGCGAGGAAAAGATAGATGATCGGATTCGCGTAGGGCGCCGAGCTGTCACGGATATTGCCCAAGCCGAGCAAGGGAAAGAGGGCGAGCGGAAGCAGTGCGGTGGCGGGGATTGGCATGCACTCGGCAATCCAGAATACCGCCATGAGCCCGGCCACGCCCGCGGTGCGCCAGCCCTCCTCGCTCAAGCCCGGCGGCGCAGGAAAGAGCAGGGTGATCGCGACCAGCAGTGGGCCCAGAATCCAACCCGTGATCTGGCGAGTACCCGGTCCGGTCGGAAGGCCGATGGCGTCAGTCCGCGGCGGAGGTCGGAACGAATCGCTCGTTCCTTGAAGATGGGTTCTGCCCTCGCTGCGCCAAGGCAATTTCCCCACCCGGATGCGATAAACCAGGCGGGGAAAAGCCGATCAACCTAGAACACCCACTCGAGGCCGGCGAAAACGCCCGGGCCGGGTTGCGGATAGCCGTGAACCGGCTCGTAGGCTTCGTCGAACAGGTTCTCCACGCGGGCCTTCACGGTCAGCCGATCGTTGACTCCATAAGCCCCATAGATCCGGGCGACGGTGTAGTCCTCACCCGCGATCTGCGCAAAGGTCGCGGCATGCACATCCCGTCGATCAGCGACCCAGCTGATCCCCAGCCCAAGGCTGAGGCCCCGGCCAAAATCGCGCCAGACATCGGCGCCCGCGCTGTGGCGGGGTCGCCGCAGCAGGCGGGTGCCGGTGCTGAGGTTATCCGCCTCAAGGTAGGTGTAGGCGAGCCGTGCCGCCACGGCGCCCGGCAGCGTGCCTTGAAAGGCGACCTCGACGCCGCGGGTGCGGGCGCGCTGGATGTTCACCACGCTGGTGAAATCCGGTGAACTCGCGATCAGGCCGCGGAAACGGGTGTCGAACCATGTGACCGCCAGCGAGCCGCGCCGATTCGCCGCGTAGAGATCGAACCCGGCGTCCCAGCCCTGCGCTTTCTCCGGAGCGAGGTCCGGATTGCCGCGGTAGAATGCACTTTCGCCATACAGATCCAGGAAACTTGGCGCGCGGAAGGCGGTGCCGTAGCTTGCGCGGAATTTGAGGCGATCGGGCACTGGCAGCCATGCGGCCGTGACGCGCCCGGTCGTGGCCCGGCCGAAGGTGTCATGGTCATCGCTGCGCAGGCCGGCGGTCAGGAAAACCTGCTCTACCGGGTTGAATTCATCCTGCACGAAGAGCGCAAGGAGACCCTGCTTGCGATTGATCCTCCCAAAGCCGGTGTTGCGCGTGTGGTTGGCCTCGGCAGTGAAGCCCCCGGTCACGCGGTGGCGCGCCGGACCCGTGAAGGACGCCTGCCCGTCGAGGACGCCGCGGCGGTTGGTGACCACCGTGGTGGCCGTCGCGCGGCCGGCGCGCGGGCTCTCGGCCACGAAGCGGCGGGCCTGGCCCCCGAGCGTGAGCTTGGCGTCCCAGCCGGAGGCGGGCGCGAACTCGACGAAGGCCGTCGCGAGCCAGTTGCTCTCGCGCTCCTCATTGTCGGGGTCGTTGGTGAACCGCGATCCGGGCGAGCCGTAGACGCCGCGGAACCCGCGCACCGTCGCCCCCACCGCGAGCCCCTCGCGCACGGTCCGGTCGACGCGCACCGTCAGATTGCCGCTGTCGAAAGCATTGTTCGCGCGTTCATTCTCGGTGCGCCCGCCCTGCAATGAGGCGACATAGCCCCACCCCGCCCGCTCGCCCTGGGCGGAGAGCGCTCCCTGCACTGTACCAAAGGAGCCGGCCTCCAGTGCAGCGGCGCCGGACGACGCACCCGCGCCGCGCTCGGCGCGCAGCGCGATCACGCCGCCCACGGCCTCACCGCCATAGAGCGTACTCTGGGGACCATGCGAGACCTCGAGGCTGTCGCAGAAGCTCACGCAGGAGCCGCCGAGGAAGAGCTGGTAGTCCGTATTCGGATCATTGAGACGGATCCCGTCGACGAGGAAGAGCGTCTGGTTGGAATTGGCGCCCCGCAGAAAGATCGAAGTGATGCCGCCGGGCGCACCTGAGGTGAACTGGAGCGCGCCAGGGACGAGTCCGAGCGCGCCAGATAGGGAGCGGACCTGACGGCGGGCGAGGTCCTGCGCGGTGATGACGTCGACCGCGGAGCCGACGGCACCGGGCGCGAGCGGGGTTCGCGTCGCCGTGAAGACAAACGGATCGAGCGATTGAACGGGCGTCTGAGCGTGAACGGACGGAAACTGCCCGGCGAGGAGGGCGGCGCACGTCAGGAAGAGTCGACCCGGGAAATGGGTCGGTAGGGTGATGGGCATGATGACTTGCTAGCTGACCGGGCAAGAGCAGCCCGCCCGACCGGCAACGGTCAGGCCTGATGCTCCCACGCTTCATTTTTGCGATGAAGATTTAACCTCCGGCGTGCGCAAAATTTCCACGCCGGACGCGTGAGCACCTTCGGATCGGATATTCGGACTCCGCACTTGTCGCACGCCCCGCCGCGCAAATGTCCAACATTTCAGAACGCCAAACTCCCGGAACACGCGCGACTTCCGCGGCAGGTGCCATTTGAAATTTGGGATCTGAGATTTGAAATTTGCACGCCGGAGGCGCACAGCCTCTCCCCTCGCCTTCACTCCCGGCCGAAGCCGGAAATTGACTTTGGCCCGCGTTCGCAGCGCGGGCTGTGGGTTTGGATTGATGCGATACCGCAGCGCAACTGTGGCCGGATCTCACGGCCTTCCCCGTTTCCTCAGATGAACAAAGAACAGCGAATCCCCTTCCGCCAACCAGACCGCTCGACCGCACCCATGCAAGGCCGCGCTTTCGCGGCGCCGACCCGGGTGTCCTCGCTTTTATCGGAAAGGCGAGCAGAACTGAACCTAGATACATATCAACATATCTACATGTAAAGATATGTTTCTTGCATCCTCGCTTTTTCCACCCATCGTCCGAGCCTGAACCGCACCTCTGCCATGCCTTCCACGCCCGTCGAATCGCCATCGTATGCCGCCCTCCGCCAGCTCTTTGCCGAGCGCATTGCCGTGCTTGACGGGGCCATGGGCTCGATGGTGCAGACCTACCTGTTGACCGAGGCGGATTTCCGCTCCGCGCGTTTCGCTGACTTCCCGCACGACCTGAAGGGCAACAATGACCTGCTGTGCCTGACCAAGCCGGAAGTGATTGAGGAGATCCACGCTGCGTATTTTGCGGCCGGCGCCGACATCGTGGAGACCAACACCTTTAGCACCACGACGATCGGTCAGGCGGACTACCACTTGGAGTCGATTGTGACCGAGCTGAACCATGCCGCGGTGGGCTGTGCCCGCCGGGCCGCGGTCAAGGCCGAAGCCGCCACCCCCGGGCGCAAGTGCTTCGTCGCCGGCGCGATCGGGCCGCTGAACCGCACGCTGTCAATGTCGCCAGACGTCAACCGTCCCGACTACCGCGCCGTCACATGGGCTCAGGTGGTCGAGGCCTACACCGAACAGGTGCGCGCGCTGATCGATGCCGGAGTTGACGCCCTCCTCGTCGAGACGATCTTCGACACGTTGAACGCCAAGGCGGCAATCTTTGCGATCGAGGGCGTGTTTGAGGAGAAGGGCGTGCGGCTGCCAGTCATGATCAGCGTGACCATCACCGATGCCTCGGGCCGGACCCTCTCGGGCCAGACGACAGAGGCCTTCTACCACTCGATCAGTCACGCCAACCCGTTCAGCGTCGGCATTAACTGCGCGTTGGGCGGGCGGGCGATGCGTCCCTACATCGAGGAATTGTCGCGCATCGCCGAGTGCCACGTTACGTGCTACCCGAACGCCGGCCTGCCCAATGCCTTCGGCGGCTACGACGAGTCGCCCGCCGACATGGCCGCGATCCAGCGCGAGTTTGCTGAGGCGGGTCTCGTCAACATGGTCGGCGGCTGCTGCGGCTCCACCCCGCCGCACATCGCCGCGATTGCCAAGGCGGTGCGCGGCCTCAAGCCCCGCGCCCGGCCCGAGCGCGCGCCCGCGCTGCGCCTCAGCGGGCTTGAGCCGCTCAACGCGGCCTGATGGCCGCGCCGGAATGACCACTGAGCAATGACCAATTCCCAATGATCCCAACCCGAAACCCAATCACGCATGCCCTGACCCATTGGTCATTGGACATTGCTCATTGGTCATTCGAGGTTTCCTCCCGATGACCACCCGTGCGTCCCAATTCCTCGTCGTCGGCGAGCGTACCAACATCACGGGCTCCCCCAAGTTCGCCAAGGCCCTCAAGGCCGGCGACTGGGACGCCTGCCTCGCGATCGCCAAGCAGCAGGTCGAGAACGGCGCCAACATCATCGACATCAACGTCGACGAGGCCCTGATTGACGGTGAGGCGACGATGGCCAAGTTCCTCAACCTGATCGCGGCCGAGCCCGACATCACGAAGGTGCCGGTCATGATCGACTCGTCCAAGTGGACGGTGCTGGAGGTCGGCCTGCAGTGCCTGCAGGGCAAGGGCATCGTCAACTCGATCTCGCTCAAGGACGGCGAGGAGGAATTTCTTCGTCGCGCCCGCCTGCTCCGGCGCTACGGCGCCGCGGCGGTCGTCATGGCCTTCGACGAGCAGGGCCAGGCCGCCTCGCGCGACGAAAAAGTCCGCATCTGCACCCGCGCCTACAAGCTGCTGACGGAGAAGATCGGCTTCCCGCCCGAGGACATCATCTTTGACCCGAACATCCTCACCGTCGCCACGGGCATCGAGGAGCACAACAATTACGCGGTCGATTTCATCGAGGCCACGCGGATCATCAAGCAGACGCTGCCCCACGCCAAGGTCTCGGGCGGTCTGTCCAACATCTCGTTTTCCTTCCGCGGCAACAATCCGGTGCGCGAGGCGATGCACACCGTGTTCCTCTACCACGCGATCCGCGCGGGGATGGACATGGCGATCGTCAATGCCGGCATGCTCGGCAACTACGACGAGATCGAGCCCAAGCTCCGCGAACTCTGCGAGGACGTGCTGCTCAACCGTTCGCCCGACGCGACGGAGAAGCTCATTATCCAGGCCGACGCGATCAAGGCGCAGCTCGACGCGGCCAAGGCCGGCGGCGTGGTCGCCGCGCAGGCCCCAGTCGACGCGTGGCGCAACACCTCGGTCGAGGAGCGCCTGAAGCACGCTCTGGTGAAGGGCATCGACACCTACGTCGAGTCGGACACCGAGGAGTGCCGCCAGAAGTATCCGCGCCCCCTCGACATCATCGAGGGACCGCTGATGGACGGCATGCGCGTCGTCGGCGATCTTTTTGGTGCCGGCAAGATGTTCCTGCCCCAGGTGGTGAAGAGCGCCCGCGTGATGAAACGCTCGGTGGCCTACCTCACGCCCTTCATGGAGGACGAGAAGAAGCGCGCCGCCGCGGCCGGCGAGGCCACCCGCGCGCAGGGAAAATTCCTGATCGCGACGGTCAAGGGCGACGTGCATGACATCGGCAAGAACATCGTCGGCGTGGTGCTGGCCTGCAATAATTACGAGGTCACCGATCTCGGCGTGATGGTGTCGTGCGACAAGATCCTTGCAGAGGCCAGACGCATCGGCGCGGACGTGATTGGTCTCTCCGGCCTTATCACGCCGTCGCTCGACGAGATGGTCCATGTCGCGCGGGAGATGAAGCGCGAGGGCTTCACCGTGCCACTCCTGATCGGTGGGGCCACCACCAGCCAGGCGCACACCGCAGTCAAGATCGCCACCGAGTACCCGGGTGGCGTGGTCCACGTGCTCGACGCCTCGCGCGTGGTCAACGTGGTCAGTTCCCTCCTCTCGCCGGAGCAGAAGCCCGCCTTCATGGCCGAGATCACGGCCAAGCAGGAGCGCCAGCGCGACGAGTTCGCCGCCCGTCGCTCCCGCAAGCCGCTGCTCTCGCTCGAGCAAGCCCGCGCCCGCCGGCCTCTCTTCGACTGGGCCACGGTTGACATCCCCCCGCCCGAATTCACCGGCACCCGGATCTACGACCCGGTGCCGCTGGACGAGATCGTGCCCTTCATTGACTGGGGTCCGTTTTTCAGCGCGTGGGAACTTCACGGCCGTTTTCCGCAGATCCTCGAGGACGAAGTCGTGGGTGAGGAAGCGAAGAAACTCTTCGCCGACGCCCAGAAACTGCTCCTCCGCATCACGCGGGAAAAGCGCTTTGTGGCCAAGGCGGTGATCGGTTACTGGCCGTGCAACGCGGTCGGTGACGACATCGAGGTCTATGCCGACGAGCAGCGCAGCCGCGTGCTCGCGACCTTCCATCAACTGCGCCAGCAGCTCGAGAAGCCGGCCGACCAGTTCAATCACTGTCTCGCCGACTACTTTGCGCCCAAGGAAAGCGGACGGATCGACTACATCGGGGGCTTCGCCGTCACCGCCGGTCACGGGGTCGAGGAATTTGCGGGCGAATTCAAGCGCGCCAACGACGACTACTCCGCGATCATGGCGCAGGCGCTCGGTGATCGCCTGGCCGAGGCCATGGCGGAACTGATGCACAAGCGCGCCCGCGAAGCCTGCGGCTTTGGCAAGCTCGAGCAGCTCAGTCAGGAGGACCTGATTCGCGAACGCTACCGCGGCGTCCGTCCGGCACCGGGTTATCCCGCGTGCCCGGATCACACCGAGAAACCCATCCTCTTTCAGCTCCTTGCTGCGACGGCCGCCACCGGCATCACGCTGACGGAGAGCTGCGCCATGCACCCGGCGAGCAGTGTAAGCGGCTGGTACGTCAACCATCCGGAATCAAAGTACTTTGGCGTGGGCAAACTCGCTCTCGACCAAGTGACGGACTACGCGATGCGAAAAGGCCAGACTCAGGCCGAGGCGGAAAAGTGGCTGGGGCCGTATCTCGACTATAATCCGGCGTAGGCGGCGCCGGGGTTCGATCGGTTGAGTGTGGCTGGGGGCGCCGACCGCGGTCCGTTTTTTTCGCGCAAGAGCCGAGGCACGGGGCTCAGCAAGCCCAGCTACACCGGCAACGCAGTCCGCTGAAATTGCCAGCCCCTGCGCCCGCGGGCCGCTGGCCCGCAGGTTTGCTCATTCCGCAATCCGACATCTCGAATCCGCAATGGAGCAGT
>CAMAXB010000044.1 GCA_945862035.1 Opitutus sp. GAS368 | reverse complement strand
TTCGCTTTTATGCAAGACTTTTGCTGTCGTTTCGTCTTGGCCCTCCCCGGAGCTTGCAGAGCACACGCGACATCCGAGACAGTCACCCCGTGTGCGCCGCCTCGCCTCCGCCAGACCCGTCCGCCCCCCGTCCCGTGCCACTTGGCTACAAAATCGCCGTCCTTGTTTTTCTTGAGAATGAAGCAGGTAAACAACTCCTGCTCCTGCGGGCCAAGGCACCCAATCTGGGCGCATGGAGCCCGATCGGCGGCAAGCTGGAGACGGGCCTCGGTGAATCCCCCTTCGAATGCGCGGTGCGTGAGACCAAGGAGGAAACAGGCTTCGAAATCGCGACCACCGACCTCCACCTGTTCGGGATGATCGCCGAGAAAGCCTATGAGGGTCAGTCCCACTGGCTGCTCTTTCTCTTCACCTGCCAGCGGCCAATCACCGGCCTCCCCCCGGCCATCGATGAGGGCCGCTTTGGGTACTTTTCCCGCGAGGAAATCAATACCCTGCCCTTGCCGACCAGCGATCGCACCGCACTTTGGCCGGTGTTCGATCGCTACCGGGACAAGTTTGTGGCGATTCGCGCTGACTGTGATCCTGCGCGTCCACTCGAGCTGGTAATTGAGCAAGTCACTCCGCCCGAAGGAAGAAACAACGCTTGATTTCCCGCTCCCACGACGAAAACTCTCCCTTTTCAACCGACCGACCCATCCAACCGTGAGCAAAAAGACGACTGCCACCGCCGACAAAAACGACGCAGCGCAGGTCAGCCCGGCCGCCCAAGCGCCGGTCAATGCCAAGCTGACCAAGGACGAGCGCATCGAGCTCTATCGCAAGATGGTGCGTATCCGCCGTTTTGAGGAGCGCAGTCTCCGCGCCTACCAAGCCAAGAAGATCGGTGGGTTCCTCCACCTCTATATCGGTCAGGAAGCAGTCGCCGTCGGCGCCTGCTCCCTGATGGGCAAGCACGACCACGTCATCACCGCCTACCGCGATCACGGTCACGCGATCGCGGTTGGGATGGACAGCAAGCCGCTGATGGCCGAGCTCTACGGCAAGGTGACCGGTTGCTCCAAGGGCAAGGGCGGCTCGATGCACTACTTCGATCCCTCGCGCAATTACTGGGGCGGCCACGGCATCGTCGGCGGCCAGATCCCGCTCGGCGTGGGTCTTGCCTACGGCGTGAAGTACCTCGGCCAGAAAGGCGCCGCGATGGCGTTCATGGGCGATGGTGCCGTCAATCAGGGTGCAGTCCATGAGGCCTATAATCTCGCCGCCCTGTGGGACCTTCCCGTGGTCTTCGTGATCGAGAACAATCGCTACTCCATGGGCACCAGCCAGGAGCGCTCCTCCGCCGGTCCCGGCCTTGCGCAGCGCGCCGAGGCCTATGGCATGGCGTGGGACGTCTGCGACGGCCACGATGTCTACGAGGTCCGCGCCACGATGGACAAGGCGCTGAACCGCGCCCGCGATGAGTTCAAGCCGAGCGTCGTGGAGATCGACACCTACCGCTACCGTGGACACTCGGTCGCCGACCCCGACAAGACTTATCGCGACAAGGCCGAGATCGAGGAATACCAGCGCACGAGGGATCCAATCACCCTCTTCCAGCAGACGCTCCTCGGCGAGGGCGTCCTGAACGAGGCCTTGGTCGAGTTGATCGATACCGAGGCCCGCGCCGAGGCGGACATCGCCGCGGACTTCTCCGAGGCGAGCCCCTACCCCACCGTCGAAGACATCCAGAAGGATGTGTACTGGGAAGTCGACAATCCCACCCAGCGCACCTCGCAAGGTCGCCTGTTCTTCGAGTGAATCTCCGGGTAATCCCTATTTTTTAATCTCAACTTTAAGAGCCCGATGCCCGTCATCACTTACCGCGAAGCCATCCGTCACGCCCTCGCCGAGGAGCTGGAGCGCGACTCCAACGTCGTCGTCCTGGGCGAGGAAGTCGCCCAGTTCAACGGCGCCTACAAGGTCACCGAGGGTCTCCTCGCCAAGTTCGGCCCCAAGCGGATCGTCGACACACCCATCAGCGAAGCCGGCTTCATCGGCATGGGGCTCGGCGCCTCCATGCTCGGCGTCCGTCCCGTGATGGAGCTGATGTTCTGGTCTTTCTACTCCGTCGCCTTCGACCAGATCCTCAACAACGCCGCCAATGTTCGCTACATGTCCGGCGGCCAGATCAACTGCCCGATCGTCATCCGCGGTCCCGCCAACGGCGGTACCAACGTCGGCGCGACGCACTCCCACACGCCGGAGAACGTCCTCGCCAATCACCCCGGCATCAAAGTGGTCGTTCCCTCCACCGCTGCGGACGCCAAGGGCCTCCTCAAGGCGGCCATCCGCGACAATGATCCGGTCATGTTTCTCGAGAACACCCTGCTCTACGGTGAAAAGGGCGAGGTTCCGGACGGCGACATCGTGATTCCGCTCGGCCTGGCCGACATCAAGCGCGAGGGCACTGACCTCACGATCGTCACCTACGGTCGCTCGGTCCACCACTCGCTCGCCGCCGCCGCGATTCTGGAAAAGGAGCACAATATCTCCGTTGAGATCGTCGACCTGCGGACCATCCGCCCGCTCGACATCGACACCGTCCTCAAGTCGGTCGCCAAGACTCACCGCGTTCTGATCGTGGAGGAGCAAAAGCCCTTCGCCAGCGTTGGCTCCCAGCTTGCCTTCATGATTCAGAAGGAAGCCTTCGACGAGCTCGACGGCCCGATCCATCGTCTCGCGACCATCGACGCACCAGCCATCTACAGCCCGCCGGTCGAAACCGAGCAGCTCCCCAATCCTGCCCGCGTCCTCAAGGCCGCGCTGGCGGCGATGGAGTAAACTACAGAATTATCACCACGAAACACACGGAGCACACGAAAACCTGGAAGGCTTTTTGTTTCGTGTGCTCCGTGTGTTTCGTGGTTCCTCCTCCGCTTCCTAATTTTTAATTCCCATGGCCCAAATTATCGAGATGCCGAAACTCAGCGACACCATGACGGTGGGCACGCTGATCAAATGGCTCAAAAAGGAAGGCGACGTCGTGAAGAGCGGTCAGATGCTCGCTGAGGTTGAAACGGACAAGGCCACGATGGAGCTCGAGTGCTTCTTCGACGGCACGCTGCTCAAGATTTTCGCCCCCGCCGGCTCCCAGGTCGCCCTCGGCGCCCCGCTGTGTGCGGTGGGCAAGCCCGGCGAGAAGGTCGAAGCCCCAGCCGCGCCCGTCGTGGCGCCCGCCGCGGCCCCCAAGGCCGAGGAACCGAAGCAAACGCCTCCGCCCGCGCCCGCTGCGGCCCCCGCCTCCGCTGTCGCCGCGGCGCCCGCACCCGAGCCCGTTGTCAGCGCCGGCCGCATCCGCATCTCGCCCCTCGCCAAGAAGCTGGCCGCCGAAAAAGGCATCGACCCTGCCCGCGTGAAGGGTTCCGGCCCCGGTGGACGCATCGTGCGCGAAGACATTATCGCCGCCGCGGCGCAGCCCGCGCCGCCATCTCAGATCTCAAATCTTAAATCTCAAATTGGGACCCTCGGTCCCAAGGGTCCGGTGCAGGAAGAGCGCACCGTCCCGGTCTCCACGATGCGCGGCGTCATTGCCAAGCGCATGGTCGAGTCCACCACGACCATTCCTTACATCTACCTCGACATCGAGATCGATGCCGAGCCTTTGCTTGCCCTGCGCCAGCAACTCAACACCGGCCTCGAGGCCCAGGGCGTGAAGCTGTCGGTCAACGATTTCGTCCTCAAGGCCTGCGCCGAGGCCCTGCGCCGCGTGCCCGCCGTCAACAGCTCGTGGGAAGGCAACCAGATCCGCTACTTTGGCGCTGCACATGTCGCCTTCGCCGTGGCCCTGGAGGATGGCCTCATCACCCCGGTGGTCCGCGACGCGCACCTCAAGAGCGTGTTCCAGATCAGCACCGAAGCAAAGGCGCTCGGCAAGCGGGCCAAGGAGAGGAAGCTCACCCCGGCCGATTACACGGGCGGCACCTTCTGCGTGTCCAATCTCGGCATGATGGGCATTCCAAAGTTCACCGCCATCATCAACCCGCCCAACTCCGCCATCCTCGCGGTCGGCACCACGGTCACCAAGCCCGTTGTGAAGAACGGCCAGATCGTGGTCGGGCAGACGATGACCGTGACGCTCAGCGCCGACCATCGCGCCTTCGACGGCGCCGTGGCCGCCCAGTACCTCGGCGCGCTGAAGCAGATCCTCGAGCTGCCGGCCCTGCTGCTCGTCTGACGCCCCTCCGCCCCCCCCCGCAAAAGGCGGCCATCCTCGGCCGCCTTTTTTGGGCCCACCGCCGCGCCGCCGTCATCCCGCGGCCCGCGTTATTGGAGCCAGACCTGCTCGTAAGGACCCATGGCGAGCAGGTTCATCTTCCACCCCTGCACCGACTGATCCATCAGGAATCTACTCGTGTAGTAATAGACAGGGAGGATCGGCATCTCATCCGTGAGAATCGCCTCCATCCGCTGCATGAGCTCCTGCCGGACCGCGTCATCCGCCGTCGCCATCACTTCATTGTAGAGGCGGTCGTATTCATCGTTGCTCCAGCCGGTCCGGTTAAAGCCGCCGGAGCTCGTGAATACCTTGAGGAACTGCGACGGATCGTAGGGCTCCATGATCAGCCCCTGACGGCTCATCACATAATCGCCGTTGTCGACCGTATCGAGGTACACCTTCCATTCCTGATTCTCGAGCTTGAGCTCAATCCCCAGCTCTTCCCGCCACTTCTGCTGCAGCGCCTCCGCGATCACCCGATGATTCTCCGCCGTATTGTACAGGAGGGTGATGGGCGGCAGGCCCCGCCCGCCCGGGAAGCCGGCCTCGGCCAGCAGCCGGCGCGCCTCATCAAAATCGAGCTTGGTCCGGGCACGGCTGACGTAGCCACCAATCCCCTCGGGCGTGAAGTGGTAGGCGGGAATCTCGCCTCCTTTCGTCACATTCCGGACGAGGCTCCCGCGATCCACCGCCATGGCCAACGCCTGCCGCACCCGCTTGTCGGTGAACGGCGCCCGCTTCACGTTGAAATTGAAGTAATAAACGCCTGAGTACGGGTGCACGTGCAGCTTCTCCGGCGCCTCGGTCTGATAGACCGCGATCTTGGTCAGCGGCACCTGCTCGGTCTTGTGCAGCTGTCCAGCGCGGAACGCCGCCTCCTCCGCCGTCTGGCTCTCCAGGGGAATGAAGCGCACCCCCTCCAGCTTCACCGTGTCACGGTTCCAGTAGGTCGGGCTCTTGCGCACCTCGATGTGCCGGTTGGGCTGCCATTCCTTCAGCACAAAGGGCCCGTTCCCCACCAGGTTCTCGGGGCGCGTCCAGCGGCTGCCCTGCCGGTACGGGTCGCCGTGCCTCACCATGACGTGCAGCGGAACCGGATACCAGGTGCGCGAGGCCATGGTCTTCAGCAGAAAGCCCGCCGGGTGGGAAAGCCTCACCTCCAGCGTCCGGTCGTCGATCACCCGAAAACCCACCTGCGTGAAGTCGGTCAAGGTGCCCTTGTGGTAACGCTCGGCATTGACGACATCGTACATGTTGTCGGCGTTCGACGAGGCCAGGCTCGGCGTGAGCTGACGCTTGAACGACTCATAAAAATCCCGCGCCGTCAGCGGCGTCCCATCGGACCACTTTGCCTCCGCCCGAAGATGGAAGGTGTAGACCAAACCGTCCGCGGAGACGTCCCAGCGCTCCGCCACGCCCGGCCGGGCTTCCAAGGTCTCGGGATCATTGCGCGTCAGCCCCTCAAACAGGGTCATCACCACATTGCGCTCCGGGATGCCGGTGATGGTCTGCGGATCAAGGTCCGGCGGCTCCGCCCCGTTGCCGACAATCATGATGCCTTCCCTCGCCGCTTGCTGGATCTGCGTTTCCCGCGGCCGACAGCCGGTCGCAAGGACGAGCAGGCTCAAGCCAAGGCTGACACCACGCCACCAGATCCATTGAACCGCGGAATCTTTCATCATGAGGAAGGGGTACAGGGGAAAATGGGGGATCCTACCCTGCCTGCAAGTCGCGATGTCCGGCTCCCGCCCACGCGCTTCGAACCAGGATTGCCTCCCGCCCCGCTTTTCCCCAGCGTTAAGTATGCGGGCACGTTTCCTGATCGGAGCTCCGCAACCGGTTGCCACCTCATCCTCCTCCATGATCCTGAATTCCTTGCCTCGCTCCGTGCGGTTCGCCCTGCTGGCCCTCGCCGTCACCCTTGTCCCGGCCTCGGCTGCCACCCCCAATTGGCCGGCCATCGACGAGGAAACTCTGCGACACTTCCAGACCATTGTTCGCATGGACACAAGCGATCCACCGGGCGTCGAAAAACCGGTCGCCGAGTACCTCAAGCAGGTGCTTGAGCAGGAGGGGATCGAGGTTCAGCTACTTTGGAAGGACCCCAACCGCCCCAACGTGGTGGCCCGCCTCAAGGGCAACGGTTCCAAGAAACCGCTACTCCTCATGGCCCACACCGATACGGTCAATGTCGACCCCGCCAAGTGGAAGCATGGACCGTTTTCCGCCCACCGCGAGGACGGCTATATTTACGGCCGCGGCACCGTGGACGACAAGGACAACGTCGTCGCCAAACTCATGGTCATGCTGCAGCTGAAGCGCTCAGGCGTTGCCCTCGATCGTGACGTGATCTTTCTCGCCGAGGCGGGCGAGGAGGGGAATGTCCAGTACGGCATTGAATTCCTGGTCAACCAGCACTGGTCCGCGATCGAGGCCGAGTTCTGCCTCGCTGAGGGCGGGAGCATGGTTCGCTCCAGAGGGAAGGTCCAGTATGGCAGCGTCCAGACGACCGAAAAGATTCCCAACCGGATCAGGCTCGTTGCGCGCGGCGTCGCCGGCCACGGTTCCGTGCCCCTCCGCTCGAACGCGGTGGTCCATCTGGCCCAGGCCATCGCCAAGGTAGCCGAGTGGCAGACTCCGATGCGCCTGAACGAGACCACCCGGGCCTTCTTCGAACGGCTCGCCTCCATCAGCGAACCCGAGGCCGCCGCCCGTTATCGGGCGGTTCTTGCCGGCGATGAGACCAACGCGGCTCAGGAGTACTTCGCCGTCAACGAGCCGCGCCTGCACTCCACGCTGCGCACCTCCATTTCCCCAAACATGATTCAGGGTGGCCTGCGCGTGAACGTTATCCCCTCCGAGGTGGAAGCCACGCTTGATGTCCGCGCCCTGCCGGACGAGGAGATGCCACGATTCATCGAGCAGCTGCGTCAGGTCATCAACGACCCCGCCGTCGAGGTCGTGGTCGGCACCGGACACACGCGGCCGGGCGCCCCGCCCTCCCCGCTCGACTCCGAGGCCTTCAAGGCCGTCGAGGCCGCGATCCTGCGCCACTACAACGTGATCACCATCCCGACCATGAGCACCGGGGCCACGGACATGGCCTTCCTCCGCAGCAAGGGCGTGCCGAGCTTCGGAATTGGCCCGGGTATCGACATCGAGGACGGCCCCAAGGGCTACGGTGCCCACAGCGATCAGGAACGCATCATCGAGGCGGAGCTCTATAAATTCGTTCGCTTCACGTTCGACGTCGTCGTCGACCTGGCCGCGACAAAATAAAGGAAGGGTAATGTAGCCGGGGTCGCTGACCCCGGTCCGAGAATTGTTCCTTCACGGACCGGCCTCAGCGAGGCCGGCTACCTTAGCCGCCTCAGCCTTCCGCCCGGCGCTTCGCGTCGGCCTCGATCAGGCCCTTGATGCGGTCGAGCTCCGCCGTAACGGCCACCTTGACCGCGCCGAGTTCGCCCGCGGTCTGCACCGGGGCGGACGCGAACACGTAAAACTTCATCTTCGGCTCGGTCCCCGAGCCGCGTGCGGCAAAGCTGTAGCCATTGGCCAGCCTGACAAAGTAGAGATCCTGGCGAGGGATCAGATCCCCGTCCGCATCGTGGATATCCATGCGGCCGAAATCCTCGAACTTGGACACCGTCACATCGCCAAATGCCGTGGGCGGCGCGCTCCGGTAGGTTTCGAGGATGCGCTTGATCTTCGCCGCACCGGTCGCGCCTTCGTAGTAAAGGTTGATCGTGCCCTCGAGGAAAACTCCATGCTGCAGATAGAGCGCGTCCAGCTGCTGCGGCACCGTGAGGCCGCGACTCTTCACCCAGGCGCAGAGCTCGGCGAACATGAGGCAGGCCGCATTGCCGTCCTTGTCGCGCAGCTGGTCATTGGGCAAATAGCCGTAGCTCTCCTCGGTCCCGAAAACATAGAACGTGCTGTGCTCGAGCAGCAGCTGCGTCCGGGCCGGCAGCGGAGTCGCATCGTAGTCGATAGCCACACCCGGATCCTTGAGCAGCGCGGTCTTGAGCCGTTCCTCATAGCCCTTGATCTTGGCGGCGATCCACTTGAATCCGGTCAGGGTGTTGATGACCTTCACGCCATGTGCCTTGCCGATGGCATCTTGCAGAGGGGTTGTAACAAAAGTCTTGATGATTGCCGCATGCGCAGAGCCGCCAGCGGGCAGTACCCCCCGCTCCTTGAGTTTCATGAGGCGATAGTCAGCCAGCAGCGCGCCGATCTGATTCCCCGTCAAGAGCTCCATCCGGCCCGCGACATTACGCACCGCACAGCCCATGCGGTCACCGTCCGGATCCGTTGCCATCACTAGATCAAGTCCCTCCCTTTCGGCGAGCGCCACCGCCAACGAGAGCGCCTCGGCGTTCTCCGGATTGGGCGACTTCACCGTGGGAAAACGCGCGTCAAAGGCCACCTGCGACGCGACCTGACGCACTTCGCAACCGGCGTGGAGCAGGAGCGGCAGGCTGGCGACGCCGCCCGTGCCATGAATGGAGGTAAAGGCGATGCGCAGCTTCGCTTTCCGGAAGACCTCGGGATCAATCGCCGCCTGAGCTGCGACGTTGAGGTAGGCGTCGTCAGCGGGGCGGCCGAGCGTGACAACCCGCGACAGGTCCTTTTCCAGGAAGGCGCTGAGCTCCGCCAGCGGCACCGCATTGACCTCGGCCACAATGCCGGTGTCGTGCGGGGATACGACCTGGGCCCCATCCTCAAAGTAAGCCTTGAAGCCGTTGTCGTGCGGCGGATTGTGGCTGGCGGTGATCACGACGCCGCAGTGCGCCTTGAGCCACCGCACGCTGTAGCTCAACTGGGGCGTGGAACGTGGTCCTTCGAAGATGAAGGCGACCCCGCCCAAGCGGGTCCAAGCCGAGGCGGCCAGTTCGCAGAAGTGGCGGGAAAAGTGGCGGACGTCGTGCGCAATCACGATCTTGGGGACGTCGTAGCGAGTCGCCTGCCGCAGATGACGATGGACGTAGCGGTACAGCCCGATCACCGCCCGCAGCAACGTGAAATCGTTGAGCACATTGCTGCCCGCTGCCGCGTAAGCAGGAGCCCCCTGCGGTCCGGGGGCCGATCCCTGTTCTGACTGCGTGCTCACGACTCCGATCGTGCGCCCGCGCATCCCCCCGGTGCCAAACTCAAGGTAGCGGTAAAACCGGTCATTCAATTCACCCCAGGCGGCATTGGCCACCAGCTCGTCCACGCTCGCGCCAAACCACGGCGGTAGCCCGGCGCCAAGCCAGGTGCTGAGATTCTCGACGGTGCTCGGGAGCAGCTGACCAGCCTGCCCGGCGGCGGTGATTTTCTGGAGGGTCGTCATGGAAAGGGAAAGGCCTAGTCGAGGTAAAGGCCGGGGGCGACAACCGGCTTCGGGTGCCGCTGCCGCCAGCTGTCCGCAAAGGAATCCTCGTCGTATCCAAAGCTCGGCGACACCTCAATCGCCGGCAACGGACCCGCGGGTAGCGCGGCCCCGTTGGCGGCCAGCCAGCGACCAAACTGCGCCACCTGCGCCTCGCGGCAGGTGACCGGCGAATCGAGCCCATCGGCGTTCTTCACCGGGGCGAAATCGTCCTCCCGGCGGGTTTCGATCACCAGCGGATTGCGCGCAAAGGGCAGGGCATCGAAAACAAATAGCTCGAACTTGACTCCATTGGGCTTCTCCGGCCAGACCGGCGCACCGGCCGCGTCAACCGTCGCGATCTTCTTGTCCGCGCGGTGAAAGGGCAGCGCCACATCGGCGCCACCCGTGGCGACCCGGTGCACGAACTCGCGATCCAGCACATGAATCGCGATGCTGCCCGCGAGGAAACGCAGGCGCCCGCTCACCGGATCAATCTCGCGCTGGCGCTCCATCGGCAGGTCCGAGTACTCAACCACCACCGTCTTGCCGCCCTGCCGGCAAAAGAGGCCGACCTTCTCCTCCGCATAGGCCTTCGGCACCATCTTCGAGCTCACCTCGGACCGGCCGCGAATATGCCACCCGATGAACGTCGGATCGACGCAACGGACGAGCGGATTGTCGACTTGGAAGTAGCTGATGGTGTCGACACCGTCGGCCTTCATCTGCGCAATCGCTCCGCTCCGCTCGAGCGCCCGCAGCGAACCGCCGTGCCCGTCGGGTGAAAGTGCAATCGATCCGGGGGTCTCAAGCAGGATTCGCCCGGTGAAGTCCACCGCCGGCATCCGGCCCTGGCGGAAGAGGTGCACGCGCCCGCGATCGAGCCCAAACCAGCGATGCTCGGCAAAAAACGCCTCAGTCGCCGCGTGGTTCTGGTTACTCGTCATGATGTACCAGGGAATCGGGCGTCCATAGCGCAGACCGGTCGCCCTGATCTTCTCCGCGAAGACCTGGAAAAGAGTCTTCTGCCGCAAGGGCGTCACGGGAAATGTGCCCTTGGGGCCGTCATAGCCAAGCCGCGTCCCCTGACCTCCCGCCACGGTAAAGGCCGCCACCCGGCCACCGCGAAGAGCACTCTCACCCACGGACTTGGCCTCACTCCAGGAGGCGCCACGGCCACCATTTTCCGGTCGGGCCTCGTAGGGCGTCGGCTCCAGCCCGTTCAGGTTTGCCGCCGCCGCACCGCCCGGACCGAGCAACGACCGCGTCAGACCCGCGATCTCGGCCAAATCGATCTCCGCCGCCTCGGCCTGCAGCGTGCGCTGCGCCTCCGGTGACAACTGGGAAAGGAAGGCGAAGACCTGTCCCTGACCTGCTTGCTGGAATCGCTCAACGATCGATGACATGGGGAAAAGCGATGATTCAGCCTCCGACCGCAGACGCCCGCAATTTCAATTTTCCACGAGCGCGGGAGGACGGGAAATGCCCTACGGTTCAAACCGAAAGATGAACTCGTCGGGCTTGGCGTAGCCCATGCGGCGGCGGATCACCATCTCCACATAGGCCGGATCGGAACGGAGGCGCTCCAGCATGCGCTGCTGGTCGCGCAAACGCTCCTCCGCAAGGGCGAGGCGCGAGCGACTGGCTGCCTCCATGTCCTTTAGCTGATTGTACTCGGCACGGGTCTGCCAGAAAAAGCCGCCCGCACCCGCCGCAAGGCTGACAAAGAGCACGAGATAAAGGGTGATGATGAAACGCCGGAGCTTCACGTCCCTTGTGTCTAAGGGGCGGCGCTCGATTGTAAATGCCGCCGTAGGAAAATCAGACGGACTCTTTCGGCGCCCGCCGGCAATCTGGACAATCGCTCTGAAATGATCCTGAACCCGCGCGTCACCGCGACGCCAATGCTCAAGGCCATCCTCACCGGCTTAAGGAAATCTAGCCCGCCCGTACCCAGAATGACCTCGTCGCCCAGGTGAAGCGGGTCCTGCTCGAACGCATCAACCGCGGGCGCGACATCATCCTCATCATCGACGAGGCCCAGAATCCCTCCTTCGCCGTGCTCGCACAGATCCGCCGGCGGCCCAAGCCGGAGACCGACAAGCAGAAGCTGCGGCAGGTTGTTCTGATGGGGCAGCCAGAGCTCAACGAGATCCCGCCCCCCGAGGGGAGCTGCGCCAGCGCAGCTGGGTTCACTACGAGCTCCACCCGGTCTCGCTGATCGACCTCGAGCACGATGGGGAGCACCAGCTCACGCTCGCTAGCGGCGCAGGGCGTACTCCTTTCACCCGCTGGACCCTCCACTCCCTGCACGGCGCCAGCCGCGGGATTGCCCGCATCATCAATCATCTCTGCGACCAGACCCCGCTCGCGGCGTCCATCCGGGAGTCGGACGAGGTCACCTCCTGGGACCCGCGCCGCGCCGTCCGGGAATTCAAAGCCCTCGCCGAATGGCCCCTTACACGATGCCACCCGCCTGCGTCCCGCGTCCGCTCCGGAGCGGTTTGCCTTCGGTCAATCGCCGCCCTCACCCTTTATCCCGGAGTGAGCCTGATCAACGAGGCCGTAAAAAAGGCCCGGTGGATGCGCGCTTCGCAAAATACTTCTTCACGTCGGCCAGTGATCGCGTCGTGAAAACCTGCTCCTTGGTTAGCCACCCCTTGCGCGCCACATTCAGGCCGGCAGAGACGTGGGCGAGCCCCTCGGTTTCGTGCGCGTCCGGGTTGATCGCACAAAGCAGGCCGCGCGCGGCCGCCTTGCGCCAGTGACGCCAATCGAGGTCGAGCCGCCACGGGCTCGCGTTGAGTTCGATGATCACTTCGTTCGCGATCGCCGCATCAACGACTTTCTCCAGATCCACCCGATAACCCTCGCGCCGGAGCAGCAGACGGCCGGTCGCATGGCCGAGCATCGTGGTCCGCGGATGCTCAATCGCGCGGATGATGCGCGCCGTCATGCCCGCCTCGGACTGCGTGAACGCACTGTGTACGGACACCACAACGTAGTCCAGGGTCGCCAGCACCGCATCGTCGAAATCAAGCGATCCATCCGGAAGAATGTCGCACTCGATTCCGGTAAAGACATGCGTCGTGAAACGCCCCGACGCATTGAGTGCCTGAATTTCCTGCACCTGCGCCGCCAGTCGGCCTTCGTGCAAGCCTTTCGCCTGAAAACTTGCCTTCGAATGATCGGCAATCCCGAGATATTCCCAGCCCAGCGCCTGCGCCGCAGCCGTCATCTCGACCAGCGTGTTCCGACCATCGCTCGCCGTCGTGTGATTATGAAACGCACCGCGCAGATCCGCGGCCTCGACCAGGCGAGGTAGTTCCGCCTGCTCCGCCGCCTCGATTTCCCCGAGTCCTTCCCGCAGTTCCGGCGGGATAAAATTCAGCCCGAGGTGACGGAATAGATCTTTCTCGTCCTTGGCCGGGAGACTCTGGTTCCGCTCCGCTTTTTCCTTGGCCGTGCCCTCGCCTTCGGCCGGGACGAGTCCCCACTCCGACAAACTGTGGCCGCGCGACAAAGCGCGCTGACGCAGCTGGACATTATGGTCCTTGGAGCCGGTGAAGTGATGCAGCGCAAAGGCAAACTGCCCCGCCGGAACGATGCGCAGATCAGCCTGCAGGCCGCTTTCGAAGCGCACGCTCGCCTTGGTCTCTCCGCGGGCGGTGACTTCCTTCACGTGAGGCTGCGTGGTGAACCACTCCACCACCGGCGCCACGTCCGAGGCCGCCACGATGAAGTCGAGATCGCCGACCGTCTCGAGCCCGCGCCGCAGGCTCCCCGCCGCCTCGGCCCGCTGCACCGCGGGCAGCTTGCGCAGACCGGCGACGATTGGCGCCGCCACCTCGTGGGCCTCCCACCAGAGATGCCGCTTCCCATAGGCCTCGCGGTTGCGGATGCCCTCCACGATCTTCAGTGCGGACTTCTCGCCAAAGCCTTCCAGCGCAGCCAGACGCCCATCAGCACAGGCCGCGGCCAGCGCCTCGATGGTCGTGAGACCAAGCCTGTCGTGCAGGGCGCGGATCTTCTTCGGTCCCAGCCCGGGAATCTCGAGCATCGCGACCAGCCCCGGCTCAATCGACGCCTGCAACGTCTCGAGGAAGGCCAGCCTTCCCGTCGTGTGCAATTCACTGATCTTCTGCGCCAGCGCCTCGCCGATGCCCTTCACGCTCTCGAGACGGTCCTCGGCGATCAGGGTCGCCAATTCACTCTCCTCGATCGCCTCCAGGGCCCGCGCTCCG
>CAMAXB010000043.1 GCA_945862035.1 Opitutus sp. GAS368 | reverse complement strand
ATCGTCTACACGACGCTCACGATTCCGGCGGTCATGCTCCTCGAGGCCTTCCTCAGCTTCCTCGGCCTAGGCGTCCAACCCCCACTCAGTTCCTGGGGCGTCCTGATCAAGGACGGCGCGGAAAAAATGGAGGAGTTCTGGTGGCTACTGGTCTTCCCCGGCACCGTCTTCTCCCTTACCCTGTTTTCGCTGAACTTCCTCGGCGACGGCTTGCGCGACGCCCTTGACGTACGCTCGTCGAAAGACTGACCCGCGCCCGCCCGGATGAATCGGCTGCGCCCCTATTTTCGCTACTTGCGGCCCCACCGGTCGCTCCTGATCGCTGCCATCATCTGCGGGATCTTGGCCGGCGTGGCCTCGGGTGCCGGCCTGCCGCTGATGATCAGCAAGATCTTCCCCGTAATCTTCGGCGAAGGCGCGCGGGAACTCTCCACCGGCGAGATCATCCTCGTCACCCTGTGGCTGCCGTCCGTGTTCCTCGTCCGCGGCGTCGCCGGCTACCTGAACAGCTACCTGATCCAATGCGTCGGCACCCGGGTCCTTGAGGACATCCGCCTCGATTTTTTCCGCAAGCTGCAGATCCTTCCCCTGTCTTTCTTTCAACAGAACTCCTCCGGGGACCTGCTCTCCCGCGGGATCGCCGACGCGAGCCAGCTTCAGGTCACGCTGACCACCCTCGCGAACGAGATCGTCAAGAGCCCCGCCACCCTGATCGGGGCGATGGGTTTCGTCGCCTACAAGGCCTTTGAGATCGACGGCCTGCCCTTCGTCCTCGTCACGTTCGCCATCATCCCTCTGTCCGTCCTCCCGATCCGCTTCATCGGCCGCAAGCTCGTCAACCGCGCGGGCCGGATCCAGGCCGAACTCGGCGCCGTCTCCTCCTGCCTCAACGAGAATCTCTCAGCCGTCCGCGAGGTCCGCGCTTTCAGCTTGGAGGAACGCGAGACCCGGCGCTTCGGCGCCGTTTCCCAGCTGCTGATCAGGGCCCAGCTCAAGTTCGCGAAGTACGACAAGGCCCTCACCCCCCTCATCGAGATTGTCTCCGCCTTCGGTCTCTCCGTGACCCTTTTCTACGCCTACCGAATCGGAATCGAGCTCGATATCTTCGTGGCGCTCATCACCGCGCTGTACGCGAGCTATGACCCGATCAAGAAGCTCGGCAGCATCAACAATGAGATGAAGCGGGGCCTCGGCGCCCTCGACCGGCTGGAGGCCGTCCTCCATGCGCCGGTGGGGATCATCGACCGCGCCGATGCCAGGCCCTGCGGCCAGGCGCGCGGCGACCTCGGGTTTGAAGCGGTCGCCTTTTCCTACCGTCCCGACGAGCCGGTCCTGCGGGATCTTTCGATTCAAATTCCTGCCGGCACGGTCTGCGCCCTGGTCGGGCCGAGCGGCGCCGGCAAATCGACGTTTGCCCACCTCGTGCCACGCTTCTTCGACCCCGTCGAGGGGCGCGTGACCCTCGATGGGATCGACCTCCGCGACCTGCGGCTCGCCGATCTCCGGCGCAACCTCGCCGTCGTCGCGCAGGATCCCGTCCTGTTCAACGACACCATCTTCAACAATCTCCTCATCGCCCGGCCCGAAGCCACCCGGGCCGAGGTCGAGGCGGCCGCCCGCGCCGCCTACGCGCACGACTTCGTCTCCGCGTTTCCCGAGGGCTACGAGACCATCGTGGGCGAACGCGGCGCCCGGCTCTCCGGCGGACAAAGGCAGCGTCTCGCGATCGCCCGTGCCTTCCTGCGCAACGCCCCGGTCCTCATTCTCGACGAGGCCACGAGCGCACTCGACAGCGAGAGCGAATCCGTGATCCAGCTCGCACTCAAAACGCTCGTCCTGGGCAAGACCGTGCTGATCATCGCCCATCGTTTCAGCACCATCCGCACGGCATCGCTCATTCTCGTCTTTGACCAGGGCGAGATCGCAGCCCGCGGAACCCACGCCGAGCTTTACGCCTGCAGCCCGCTGTACAAGGCGCTGTACGACCGCCAGTCCAGCTCGCCGTGACGCCCCCGCCCGATTTTTCCATCTTGATCGTCACCCGCAACACCGCCCGGCTCACGTCCGAGGCGGTGACCTCCGTGCTGACCTGCGGGGATCGGGCCACGGTTGAGGTCGTCGTGATCGACAATGGCTCGACTGACGGTACGGGCGAGCAGCTGAAGGCGCGGTTCCCCCAGGTTCGCTACGTGTACTCGGCGGAGAATCAGGGTTTCGCCCGGGCCAACAATCTCGCCGCGTCACAGGCGTCCGGATCGGTGCTGCTGCTCCTGAACTCCGACGCGGCCCTGCAGCCCGGCAACCTTGACGCCGCCCTGGCCTACCTGCGCGCCACACCCGACTGCGGCGTGCTCGGCGCGCAGCTGCTGAACTCGGACGGCTCGCTCCAGAACTCCGTGGCGGAGGCGCCCTCCCTCGCGACCGAGCTGCTCAACCGCTCGCTGCTCAAGCGCTGGCGCCGCCTCACCCGGTCCGGCCCGCGCCTGCCCGCCCGCGAGCCGGTCGCCGTCGACTCCGTGATCGGCGCCTTCCTGGCGATTCCGCGCGCGACCTGGGAACGCTTCGGCGGGCTCGCGGAGCGTTACTTCTTCTATCTCGAGGAAACCGACTTCTGCACCCAGGTCCGCCGTGGTGGCGGCCGGGTGATCCACCATCCCGGGATCCGCGTGTGGCACCACCAGGGGGCCTCCGCCAATACCGTCCGGCCGGCCGCCCGGATCGAGTTCTGGCGCTCGCGCTACCTGTACTTTGATCGCCACGCCGGCCCGGCCGTGAATGTGATCCTGCGCACGATCCTCCCGCTGCGCCTTGCCTGTTCCTGGGCGTTCAACGCCCTCGCCTCCCCTTTCTCCCCCGCTTTGCGTGAACGCGCCGCCTGGCAGTCCACCCTCCTCCGCTGGCACGCCCGCGGCCGCCCGCTCGAGGGAGGCCTGCGCCCGCCGAACAAGTAACCTATGGGTTACTTGATGGCGGCGGAGCCCTGCCAGGCTTCGCGCAGGGCCGCCAGCACCGGCTCGACCGGGAGGCTGGCCATGACACCGTCAGGCGACTCGAGGAAACGGTGCAAGTCACCATTCGGCGGATACGGGGCCCGCATGCGCGCGGTGGTCGGGCCAAAGAGCGACAGGGTTCGTGCGCCCAGCGCGGCGGCGAGGTGCATCGGGCCGCTGTCATTAGCCACCACCACCGACGCGCGCGGGATCATCGCGATCACCTCGGGCAGCGTGGTTTTGCCCATCAGGTGGGTGAAACGGGTGGCATCGACTCCCGTCGGCAGGGGTAGATTCTTTTGCCCCGCCCACACCACCCGGGCCGTAGGCTCCGCTTCCAGGAAACGCTTCGTCAGTTCGGCAAAGCCCGGCCACTCGCGGTCCGCGCCACGGCTGTCCGGGAACATCAGCACCGGGCCGCGTCCGGCCACCGGGGCCATCGCCGAAGCGTAACGAAATTCCGCGGGCGGACGAAACTCGACCTTGCCCGCGAGACGCGGTGGCAGATCAAACGCCCGGCAAAACTCCAGCAGGATCGCCACCGAGTGATCCCGCCATTCTCCCAGCGGGAGCGGGATGCTCTCATGGTAATAGAGGCCAGCACCTTCGCGGGCATCACTCCGCCCGATCTTGCGCGGGCTGCGGGCGGCCCAAGTCATCAGGCCCGACCGGGCGAGCCCCTGCAGGTCGAGCACCACATCAAAGCGTTCGCGCCGCAAGGCGCGCAGCAGGCGGACGAACGCCCCGATCCCACCTTTGCGTTCGAAGACAAAACAGCGGTCCACCGCAAGACAGTCCCTGACCACGGGAGCGAACGCATCGGCCACCACCCAGCTGATCCGCAGGTCCGGGCGACCCGCCTTGAGGGTGGCCGCGAGTTGAAGCCCGTTCAGGATATCACCCAGCGAGGAGGGCTTAATGATGAGGACGTCGGTCATGGGCGGATGCGCGAGGTGCAGATTGCCACTTGCCTTGCCGTGGGCGAGCCTTGAGAGAATTCGCTCCCCGACCAACCATTCACCGTTCCCATGGCCCACGATCCCGCCCCTCCCCGGTTCTCCAAGCTCGCCGAGGAGCTGATTGGGGACCTGCGCGGGATTGCGACGATCGAGCCCCATCGCCAGCGCAAGCGACCGACCAAGGGCCTGTCGTCTTTGGTCGAAGAGCTTTTACAGAAGTACCAGGTGGGACGAGACTCCCCCGAACAGGTCATCCGAGACCACTGGACCGAGATCGTGGGCTCGGCCAACGCGAGCTATGCCCATGCGGCCCAAATCGACCCCAAGGGCCGCCTCATCGTCCTCGCCAGTCACTCGGTCGTCCGGAACGAACTCTTTCACCACCGCCAGACGATCGTGGAACGCATTCGGAAGCTCCCGGGCTGCGATCACGTTAAATCACTCAACTTGCGGGCTGGCTGACGATTGCAAACGACTGTCCCCCGGCACCAAAGGCTCACAAAAATACGCTTGCGCCGGGGCCCGCGGGTTGGGATACAGACGCCTTGCGTTAGTGAGATCCCGTCGGTTACGGGGTCCCACCATGACTGGTCCGGCATTCCGCCGGATTGGAACGGTGACGCCGGCCAAGGCCACGGTTAACCCCGGGGCCGAAGCGGGTGGCACGGGGCCTGCGAAGGTCCCCTACAGTCGTGCAACCCATCCACCAAACCATGTCCACCGTCGTTAAACCCGAAATCATCGCAGAATACAAAACCCACGAGAAGGATACCGGATCTTCCGAAGTCCAGATCGCGCTGCTCACCGCCCGGATCAATCACTTGACCGAGCACCTGCGCACGCATCGCAAGGATTTCCACAGCCGCCGGGGCCTCCTCCAGATGGCCAGCCGCCGCCGCAAACTCCTCGATTATATCAAGCGGCATAACATGCCGAAGTATAACGAGCTGCTGCAGCGTCTCAGCCTCCGCAAGTAACCCTTTAGCACACGGGCGACCCGATCCGCGGGTCGCCCGTTGTCTTTCCGACACTCGGGAACTGACCGGGACATTTCTGTTTGCCGCCTCCGCCTCTCTTGTGCGAGGTCCGGGCGCCAAACAGAAATCTCTCGTGACGAACACGAGGATGCGAGGGCTGGTTACCAGCCAACCCACCACACACGGGTGGCGCCGATCGATCTGACCGGCGGTTTCAAACGGCCGTTCACGGCCGCCTCCACCCAACCCCGGGCTACCGCCGCGCGTCGCGGTCGCCCGATTCATCCGCGGCGCGCTTTAAAGCAGAAAAGCAAGTCATGAATCAGAAACACTCCGTCACGGTCCCCGGCATCGGGATGACCTTCTCCACCGGCTCGATCGCCCAGCTCGCCGGCGGCGCCGTCAACGTCAATGTTGGCGAAACCAACGTCTTTGTCACCGCCTGCGCTGCGCAGACCATGCGCCCCGGCCAGGACTTCTTCCCCCTCACCGTCGACTACCGCGACAAGTATGCCGCGGCCGGCCGTTTCCCCGGTGGCTACTTCAAGCGCGAGGGCCGTCCGTCCGAGCGCGAGATCCTGATCTCCCGCCTCTGCGACCGTCCGTGCCGCCCGCTCTTCCCCGAGGGTTTCCTTAATGAGGTGCAGATCATCGGCCAGCTCTTCTCGGCCGATCTGATCAACGATTCCGACATCGCGATGGTCAACGGCGCCAGCGCCGCCCTCGCGATCTCCGACATCCCGTGGAATGGTCCAATCGGCTGCGTTCGCGTGGCGCTGATCGACGACCAGTTTGTCGCCAATCCGACGATCGAGCAGATGTTTTCCTCCGCCCTCGACCTCATCTACGTGGGCAATGACAAGGACATGCTCATGATCGAGGGTTCCGCCGACCAGATTCCCGAGGAGCGCTTCATCGAGGCCCTCGAGTTCGGTCACAAGGCCATCCAGCCGATCATCACCGCCATCAAGGAACTGGTAAAGATCGCCGGCAAACCGAAGGCCACCTTCAAGCTCGTGGGCGCCACCCCCGAGGCCCGCGCCATCATTGAGCGCGTCGTCCCGGCTGAGCGCGTCTCCGCCGCCATCTTTGGCTACGAGAAGAACGTCCGCTCCGCCAACGTGAAGCTCCTCAAGGAGGAGGCCAAGGCCGCGCTCCTCGCCGAACTCGGCGAGGGCAAGTTCACGGACGTCGACCTCAATGTCGTGTTCGAGGATCTCCAGTACAAGGCCTACCGCGCCACGGTGCTCGCCAAGGGCGTCCGCTCCGACCACCGCGATGCCAAGTCCCTCCGCCAACTCCAGGCGCAGGTCGGCGTGCTCCCCCGCGTTCATGGTTCCGCCATGTTCCAGCGTGGTGACACCCAGAATATCGCGATCGTCACCCTCGGGCCCACCAAGGAAGCCCAGGACATGGACGGCCTCACCGGCGGTCCGACCTCGAAGAGCTTCATCCTCCACTACAACTTTCCTCCGTTCTCCGTGGGCGAGGCCGGCCGTTTCATTGGTCCGGGTCGCCGCGAGATCGGTCACGGCGCCCTCGCCGAGCGTTCGCTCGTGCCAGTGCTGCCGACGGAAGACGTGTTCCCCTACTCGATCCGCGTCGTCTCCGAGATCATGGCCTCCAATGGCTCGACCTCGATGGCCTCGATCTGCGGCGGCTGCCTGGCCCTCATGGACGCGGGCGTTCCAATCGTCGCCCCCGTGGCCGGCATCTCCTGCGGCCTGATGACCGAGATGGCCGCCGATGGCTCGATCACCAAGTGGACCACCATCACCGACATCCTCGGTGAGGAAGACCACTTCGGCGACATGGACTTCAAGATCGCCGGCACGACTAAGGGCATCACGGGCTTCCAGCTCGACCTCAAGATCAACGGCCTGCCGTTCGAGATCGCCAAGACCGCGGTCTTCCAGGCGCGCGAAGCCCGTATCGAGATCCTCAAGGTCATGCTCGGGTCGCTCCCCGCGCCCCGCGCCGACCTCAGCAAGTACGCCCCCCGGATCCAGACGATCCAGATCGATCCCGAAAAGATCGGCCTGCTCATCGGGCCCGGTGGCAAGACGATCCGCCGCATCACGGAAACGACCGGTGCGCAGATCGACATCGCCGAGGACGACTCCGGCAAGGTGTTCATCTACTCCAACAATGGCGAGGCCATGAACCGCGCCATGCAGGAGATTGACTCCCTCTGCGGTGGCGGCGGTCGCGATGGCGGCGGCGGCGCCCAGATCGAGGCCGGCAAGATCTACACCGGTCGCGTGACCGGCGTGAAGGACTTCGGTGCCTTCGTCGAGTGCCTGCCCGGCAAGGAAGGCCTCGTGCACATCTCCGAGCTGGCCGACTTCCGCGTGCGTCGCACGGAGGATGTCGTCAAGATGGGCGACTCCATCACCGTGAAGTGCATCGGCATCGACGAGAAGACCGGCAAGGTCCGCCTCTCGCGCAAGGCCGCGATGAAGGAACTCGAGGCCCAGAAGAACGCCCCCGCCGGTGACGCCGCCCCCGCGGCCCCGGCCGGCGAATCTCCTGCGCAGCAGTAAGCCCGCGCCGGGACAACGTCCCACTCCCTGCAAAGCCGCGCCCTACAAGGCGCGGCTTTTTTTTCGGCGCACGGAACGGCTCCCTGGCTCAAACCGTAGCGGGAGCATCCTGCTCCCGTAGATCGGGGCCGTAGCGGGAGCATCCTGCTCCCGTAGATCGACCGGGAGCTGGAAGCTCCCGCTACCTTGCGATCTTGGGATTGTCGCGGATGTAGCGGCGGATGGCTTCCATCGCCACCTCGTTGCGCACGATGTGATCATACGACTCATGCTGCCACAATTGGCCCACACGTCCGAGCCGCTTGTTGAGCTGCTGGGCCGTGAACGATTTCCACGAATGCAAAATGTCAGGGAGCCTGTGACCAGACAACGGCTTTACCAGCACATGGACGTGGTTAGGCATGACCACGTGTTCATCCAGCCTGTAGCGCTGGCCGTTGAAAAAACTCAGCGCGCCACGGACGATTCCCGCGTTGTGCGGATCGCCCAGCACACAGGAACCACGGCCCGCGTGGAGGAGCTGTTCATAGCGTTCCGAGAAGAGCGCGTGATACTCAGCATGGTCCGCGGCAGAGAGCGCCTGCAGGTCGTGAAGCCTCCGCCACCGTTCGCGCTGTCGCTGCATTTCCTCAATGACCGCGCGAGGCAGGGCATCGGATAGACGGAAGGTAACAAAATACCAGACAACGCCTTGCTCCCAATGCGGCAGATTTCCGCCATAACGAATGTCGACTTCCGAAAGCGGATTAAAGTACTCCCACAAAGTGGCGGGAGCATCCTGCTCCCGGTTTTGTGACGAGACGCCGTACGGCGGCGCAACAGGGGAGCTGGAAGCTCCCCCCACAATGGAAGCGCCTGTTTGCGGTCGCTGAGCTGGGTCATTCGGATCGTGCCTCAACGTCCTTATGAAGGAGAATTGACGACGATTTTAAAGCAAATTGATAGCATAAAGCTGTACTTAACCACTCTGCCAAAGCGCGAACGCAGTCGGGCCCAGAACCTAAAGCACCATCGTCATGAACGCGCCTCTCGGATCCTCGTGGTAATCGTCAGACGGTGAGCTTCGCCTTCAGCCCGAACAGGGACTGTGTCGACGCGATCAGTTCTTTGCCGAGGCCCTTGCGTCGGTCGGCCGCGTCAATCGCGAGGACCGAGAGATAGCAGCAGTACGCGAAATCGGTCACCGACCGCGCCACCCCTACCAGCTTGGCGCCGTCCCACGCCGTGCAGAGCAGATTCGCGTGATCCAGCATCGCCTGAATACTGGGCAGGGTCATCGACGGGGCGACGCTCAGCCAAAGTCGAGCGCATCAAAACGTCGATGAATTCGTCCGTAGTGAGGCGACGGTCTGCGTGGTGCTGAATTGTCATCGGAGATCCGTCTACGCCGAGCGCTACCACCGGGCAAGCCCTGCGCCCTAAGCCCACACTTCGTTTCCCGGCTCAACCCAGGATCTTCACGACTGAAGCACGGAGGAGAGAATGCGCGCATTCTCTTGCATATGAATAGCATCATTGCGGGCAAAGTGCACCTCAGGGTAATCGGTCGAAGGCCGGCCCCTCCAGAGTACCCAGACCGCGGTTGCCTTCCGCCCCGCGCCCCGTTCAGTCACGGGGCTGTATGATCGAAGTCCAGAATCTCACCCGCGTCTTTCGGACCTACAAAAAGGTGCCTGGCTTCTGGGGTGGCGTGAAGGGCCTGTTCAACCGGGAATTTGAAGAAACGGCTGCCGCCAAGGACATCTCGTTTTCCATCGCGGAAGGCGAATTGGTCGGCTTCCTCGGACCCAACGGGGCCGGTAAGACCACCACGCTCAAGATGCTGTCCGGGCTGATCTACCCGACCTCGGGTACCGCCCGGGTCGCGGGCTATGATCCGTCCAAGCGCGAGAATGCATATCGCCGCCTCTTCGCCCTCGTCCTGGGTCAGAAAAACCAGCTGTGGTGGGACCTCCCGGCCCAGGAATCCTTCCTGCTCTTCCGCCACATCTACGGGCTACCCGCCGATCAGTACCAGCAGACCCTCGACGAGCTGGTCGATCTGCTCAATGTCCGCGCGAAGCTCAACGTCATGGTCCGTGAGCTCTCGCTCGGCGAGCGCATGAAGATGGAGCTTATCGCCGCCCTGCTCCACCGTCCGCGCGTGCTCTTCCTCGACGAGCCCACGATCGGCCTCGATGTCATCTCGCAGAAGGCCGTCCGTAATTTCCTCCGCGACTACAACCGCCGCTACAAGACGACGATCCTGCTCACCAGCCACTACATGGCGGACATCAAGGAGCTCTGCGACCGCGTGATCGTGATCCACAAGGGCACCAAGATCTATGACGGCGCGCTGGCCCGCCTCGAGGGCGCGGACGGCAGTCGGATGAAGATCATCACCTTCCTCCCCGCCGATGGCGGCGCGTTCCCGGACACCTGGCAGTCCCGCCATGGCGACACCAAGCGCGGGGAAGAGGGCAAGTTCATCGTGCGCGTGCCCAGCGACAAGGTCGTCGCCATTTCTCAGGAAATCCTCACCACCGGCCCGGTGGCCGACATCACAATCGAGGATGTCCCGCTGGAGGATGTGATCGCCGAGCTGTTCGAGAAACAGTGAGAAGATTCGGTACGGACGCGTTGTCAGTAAGCATGGCAACGCAGAGGCGGCAGGTCTCAAACGGCCTACCAAAGTCTCCCCCTCTGCCAGGGGAAATGTTTGCGGGTAGGGTCCTTTGGTGTCAAACGGCGCCATAGACCGGCACCGTATTCCCCACCCCCTTTCATGAGCCCTCTCACCGTTCTTTTGCTCCTCATCGCCGCCTCCGGCGGAGCTACCGCGGCCTGGCTGGTCGCCCGCACCCGCAGCGCCGCCGCGGAGGAACGCGCCCGGATGCGTTCCGACGAGGCCGCCCGGCTCACCGCCGAACTGGGCGCGGCCCGCGCCGAGGCCAGCCGTCTCGGCGCCGCCAACGCCACCTTGGCAGCTGACCTCGCGGCCGAGCGCGCCGCCTCCGGCGAAAAGCTGCGCACCCTGACCGAGGCGCACGATCGCCTCACGTCCGAGTTCAAGGCCCTGTCCGCCGATGCCCTGCGGGACAACAATGCGTCCTTCCTGCAGCTGGCCCAGTCGACCTTCGAGAAACTCCAGGAAACTGCGCGCGGAGACCTCGCGGCCCGCCAACAGGCGATTGATACGCTGGTAAAGCCCCTTCGCGAGTCGCTCGAGAAGGTCGACGGCAAGATCGGGGAAATCGAAAAGGCCCGCGCGGCCGCCTATGGTGAGCTGTCTTCGCAGCTCAAGTCGCTCGGGACGGCCCAGACCCTCCTTCAGGCCGAGGCGGCCAAGCTGTCCACCGCGCTCCGCTCCACCACGACGGCGGGCACCTGGGGCGAACTTCAGCTCCGGCGCGTCGTCGAGATGTCGGGTATGAGCGCCTATTGCGACTTTTCCGAGCAGGCCACGTCCGCCGGAGGGCTGCGCGCCGATCTCGTGGTCCGGCTGCCCGGCGGACAACAGATCGTGGTCGATGCCAAGGCGCCGAATGACGCCTACCGCGAGGCCGCTAATGCCTCGGACGAGACGGTGCGTGCTGCCAAGCTGGCCGAGCACGCCACCAAGGTGCGCAGCCACATTGATGCACTCGGGGCCAAGGGCTACTGGGAACAATTTCAGCCATCACCCGAGTTCGTGGTCCTTTTCCTCCCCGGCGACCAGTTTCTTTCCGGCGCGCTGCAGGCCGATCCCGGTCTCATTGATCGCGCGATCACCAAGAAGGTGCTCCTCGCCACGCCCGCCACGTTAATCGCCCTGCTCAAGGCAGCGGCCTACGGCTGGCGCCAGGAATCGGTGTCCAAGAATGCCGAGGCCATCGCCGAACTCGGACGCCAGCTCTACGACCGCGTGTCGGGCTTCGCCGAACACTTGGAGAAGGTCGGACGCGGGCTTGAGACCGCCTCGAAGTCCTACAACGCCGCCATCGGTTCCTTCGAGGGCACGCTGCTGCCCGGCGCACGCAAGTTCGTCGAACTTGGGGCCAAGGGGACCAAGGAACTCCCGGAACCGGCCGTCGTTGAAACCGCGATCCGCGACCTCACTCGCCGATCGTAGAATCACATCGCCGAACCTATCGCGGGGCTCACGGAGCCCGGTCGTAGACCGAGGCGAGAATCGATCCCCGGGGTCTGCGACCCCAGCTTGGATCTACAGGAATCCCAGAACCGCCTCCTCCACCACTCCGATGTCTGCCCACGTTTCCGCCCTGCACGTCTATCCGGTCAAAGGCTGCCGCGGCATTCCCGTCTCTTCGGCCGAGGTCGACGCGCTGGGCCTCGTGAGTGACCGTCGTTTTCTCATCACGGACCCCACCGGGAAATTTCTGACGCAGCGCTCGCATCCGGTCATGGCCCGCATCGGCACCGCGCTCACGCCGGACCAGCTCACGCTCACGTTCGCGGATCGACCGTCTCTCACCGTACGTCGTGCGCCCGATCCGGCCGCGCGGCCAATCACGGTTGAAGTCTGGAGCAGCACCGGGCTGCAGGCAGAGGATTGTGGCGACCAGGCGGCGGCGTGGCTGACCGCGCTCCTCAGCACGCCGGTGCGCCTAGCCCGCATCGGTTCCGCCTTTCATCGTCCCGTGACCCCCCCCAAGGCCCGGCCGGGGGACGCGGTGAGTTTTGCCGACGGCTATCCGCTGCTCCTCACCGGAACGGCGTCGCTCGATGATCTCAACGACCGCTTGATCGCGCAGGGGGAGTCGCCGGTGCCGATGGATCGCTTTCGACCCAACCTCGTGGTGCAGGGCGCGGTTCCCTTCGCCGAGGACCACTGGCCGCGCGTTCGGGTTGGCACGGTCGTCCTGCGTGCGGCGGGTGACTGCGTACGCTGCCCGGTGGTGACGACGGATCAGGAAACGGCCGAACGAAGTCCGGAGCCATTGCGCACGCTCGCCCGCTATCGACGCCAGCCCGAGGGCCAAGGCGTGATCTTCGGGCAGAACCTGATTCACGAATCGAAGAGCGGGATTATCCGGGTCGGGGACGTAGTAGAATTGTTGTAAATGGATTTCCTTCCGTGTCTTTCGCGATTGCGAAATGCCGCCGGATGCGAAGAAAGTTTCTCGTGCCTCCCGATCTCGCGTCCCTCTCCACGCCGTCGCTGCTGCTTGAACGCGACGTGCTTGTCGGCAACCTTGATCGCATGGCGGCGCGGGCGGCCGCTCTTGGAGTGACCTTAAGGCCCCACCTCAAGACCTCCAAGTCCGCCGACGTGGCGGCGCTGGCCGCGACGCGCGGCTCGGTGGGAGGCTTCACGGTTTCGACGCTAAAGGAAGCGGAGTACTTTGCCGGGCACGGTCACCGCGACTTGATGTACGGCGTCAGCATCGAGCCCGGTAAATTTGCGCGGGCGGCCGCGCTGATCCGCAGCGGGGTCCGCCTCATCGTGACGTGCGACCACCCGCACGTGGCCCGCGCGTTGGCGGAGGCCGGGGCAGGGTTGGGCGTTCGTTTTCCCACCGCGGTGGAGATCGACTGCGGCGAACATCGCAGCGGTCTGGCCCCGGATGACGCACGCATCGTCGACATCGCCGCGCTACTCCATGCGGGACCGGGCACCGAGCTGGTCGGAGTTTGCACCCATAGCGGCCATTCCTATGCCGGACGAGCCCTGGCCGAACATCGCGCCGTGGCCGAGGACGAGCGCGCGGCGGCGGTGTATGCGGCCGAAGCGCTGCAGGCCCACAACCTGCCCTGCCCTTTGGTGAGCCTGGGGTCGACTCCCGTGGCGCTCCACGCCGAGCATCTGAAGGGGATCACGGAAGTCCGCGCGGGGGTGTACATGTTCGGCGATCTGTTCCAGACCGGCATCGGCTCATGCCGACGCGAGGAGATCGCGATCAGCGTGCTCACGGCGGTGATCGGTCACCGCCCCGAGCGAAATCTGCTGCTGGTCGATGCCGGAGCCCTCGCGCTCTCCAAAGATACCAGCACGGCCAAGCTGCCCCCGTCCCAAAACGCCGGCTTCGGCCTCGTCGCGACGCTGGCCGGCGAGGTGATCCCGGGAATCACAGTGGCCGGTGTCTATCAGGAACACGGCCTCATCACGGGACCGGATCCCATCGATTTTGCACGCTTCCCCCTCGGCAGCCGCCTGCGGATTCTTCCCAACCACTCCTGCCTCACGGCCTCGGCCTACGACCGCTACCACGTGCTCGCCGGTGGCCGTCTCATGGCCGAGTGGCCCCGCATCAGCGGGTGGTGAGCGCCCGCGCTTGCCGCCCACTGATGCGGATTTGAAATTTCAAATTTCAAATCACCACGACCGCTCAGCGGTCGTGGTAGAAGCCGCCGCGAAGCAGCATGACCCGCAGGTGGCCCGCGGGATGCGTATCTGTTGCCGGATAGCGGGAGA
>CAMAXB010000042.1 GCA_945862035.1 Opitutus sp. GAS368 | reverse complement strand
CCTTTTATATTCAAAGATTGAATACAGTGACGACACCGCGCGCTTCCCGGTGCAGGCCGGCGATGTCGTGCGATTGGTCGCGCGGTAGGCCCCGGCGGCCGGCGGCGGCGGTCCGTCTACCGCTCCGTGAGCCGCAATCCCGCCGCGGTCCGGCGGAGCGCGAGGCGCGAGCCAAAGGCCGTCGATAGCGTGCGTGACGTGAGGACGGTTTCGCGCGGCCCCGCGGCCACCACCCGGCCGGCGCGCAACAGCAGCACATGGCTCAGGGCCGGGGTAATCTCCTCCACGTGATGCGTCACGAGAATGAGGGCCGGGCCGTTCCGCTGGCGGGCGAGCCGCTCGATCACCGCCAAAAACCGGGTTCGCGCGACCGGATCCAGGCCGCCGCACGGTTCATCAAGAATCAGGAGCCGGGGGCGCGCGACGAGGGCGCGGGCGATCAGGACCCGCTGCCGCTCACCCTGGGAAAGGTAGTGCCACGGGCGCTCCGCCAGCCCGGCGAGGCCCACCGCGCGCAGGGCCTGCCGCGCCGCCTTGTGGTCCGCCCGGGTCGGCTTCACCCAGAGATCCAGCTGGGCGTAGCGTCCGCTGATCACGGTCTCGAGCGCAAATTCCTCGGACGGGATCTGCGCGTGCAGGGCGGAGGAGACGATCCCGACCAGCCGGCGGAGTTCGCGCCAGTCGGCATCGCCGTAGTGATGGCCCAGCACGGCAAATTCGCCCGCGGTCGGCGACATGTAGCCGAGGAGAATCTTGAGCAGGGACGTCTTGCCGCAGCCGTTGGGGCCCAGCACGACCCAGTGCTCACCCGGTAGAATCCGCCATGCCAGGTCCCGCAGGATCGGCGTCCCGTCGCGGCGAACCGTCAGGCCGGAGAGTTCGAGCACGGGGGCGGGGGCGCGGCGGGGCATCCCTTCCAGCTATCGCTCCCGCCCGAGCCGGGTCAACCGCGACCTCACGTGGCCGGGCCTCACCCGGTTTCGCTCGCGCGTTCCCCGTCCGTGGCTACGCTCACGCCGCCATGCTCATTCCCGGACGACTCCGCCTTGCCCTCCTGGCCCTGACGCTGCCCCTTGCCATCCTCGCGCGACCCTTCACCGCCGTGGTCTACAACGTCGAGAACCTCTTCGACGCCGACGGGCTGGCCAATTACGACGACTATCAACCCGCCGGCTACACCCCAGCCCACCTGCGCACAAAGTTGCGCGGCATTGCCGAGGTCCTGGCGCGCTACGAGGACGGCCGGGGCGCCGACCTCATCCTGCTACAGGAGATCGAGCTCGACCAGACTCCGGCCACGACTGTGACCGACTACGCCGCTTTTCTCCAGCGCTACGCGTCGACCACGTACGAGCAGCTCCTCGGGGCCGCACCCCTCCCGGCCGAGCTGGCCGGGCTGCCCGCGGAAGCCTGGCTGCTCAAGGCGCTCCATGACCGCGGCCTCCGCGGCTACACCCTCGTGGCCGGCGGCGATGCCGTCGCGAAGCACGAGGACGGCAATCCGCGCTCGATCAAGACGGTGCTGCTGACGCGCTTCCCCGTGAAGGCGGTCCGCAACCACCCCACGCTCAACGCCCGCCACATCCTCGAGGTCGAGCTGCAGATCGACGGACACACCCTCTTTGTCTTCAACAATCACTGGAAATCCGGCGCCAGCGACCCGGTCACCGAGGAAATCCGCATCGCCAACGCAGGCGTGCTGCGCGCCCGCCTTGACCAGATTCTTGCGGCCGATCCCCAAGCCGACATCCTGCTGGGCGGGGACTTCAACTCCCAGCACGACCAGAAGCTGCGCTACCGCGCGATGAAGCGGACCGCACTCAATGATGTCCTCCGGTCCCAGGGCAACGAGCTCGCGATCCGCGGCCCGCAGCGGGATCTCTACAATTTGTGGTACGAGCTGCCGGCCGCCGGACGTGGGAGCGACACGTTCCGCGGCGAATGGGGCACGCTGATGCAGATGATCGTGTCCCGCGGCGTCTATGACCAGCGGGGCGTGCAGTACGTCGACAACTCCTTTGCGGTCGGGCGCTTCGTGGGGCTCAATGCGGATGACTCCGGCCACCCCGTCCGCTGGTCGGGCGGCGGGGCGAGCGGGAGCGGGTTCTCCGACCACTTTCCGATTTCCGCGCGCTTCACGACCGTCGCGGAGAATCGCCCGGACCGTTGGATCACGCTCACCCGCCCCTCCGATCGCGATCCGACCGAGGCGGACGTGAATCGCCTGACCTTCAAGGTCGACCTCGGGCAGGCGCTCACCCTCGCTGCCCTCCCCGCCGGGGCCAATCTGCGCGACGGCAGCTACACCGGGAAGCTCTTCCGGGTTGAGGGCTCCGCCGTGGACGGTCCCCTGCTGAAGGTGGAGTTCGCCGGCGCGGTCTACGACCTCTACAGCCCGGATCCGGCGATTCGAGACCTGATCGCCGCGCAGCGCCGGGCCGGGGGCACCTTCCGGCTCTACGGCGAACTCGGCACCTTCCGGGGTAACTGGCAGTTCATCGTCAAGGACGCATCGTGGCTGCAGTAGCACCCGGGTCGTTCCCGCCCGGAAACTGATCATGGCCGACTCGCATCACGCCCGTATCCAGGTCCGGCTGCGCGAACTCGGGCAGTTGTTCAACTCGCTGGATCCCTCGCCCTTTATCGAGCGCGATCTGGATGATGACGCCGAGGCCTTCATCATGGGTTCTGCGCGCGAGCTCGGGCTTCAGCTTCCGTACGAGATCATCGTTCACCTCAAGGTCGCGCCCGAACCGAGCCGCGCGGCGGTGCTTGAATCCGCGGTGCGCCATTTCTTTCGCGAAAGGACCGCGGTCAAGCAACGCGACCTGCGCCTGCTCCTGCGCCGCGGCCGGACCAGCCTGGTGATCGGGATTTTCTTTCTCGCGGCCTGCCTCGGCTTGGGTGAATTCATCGGCCTCACTTGGGATCACACCCTCGCCTCCATTCTCAGCGAAAGCCTCGTGATCGGCGGCTGGGTCGCGATGTGGCGGCCGCTGGAGATTTTCCTCTACGACTGGTGGCCCCTCCGCGAGGAACGCCGGGTCCTCGACGCCCTCGCCCACGCGAAGGTCCGGCTGGCACCGATCCCCAAGGAAGGCTGAGGGTAGCGCTGCGCGCTGATTTGAAATTTGAAATTTGAGATTCGGCGTTTGGCGTCCGCGATTCCCACGCAAGGACGCGCAAAGGGGGCGAGTGCGCCGCCCTCAACTCCAGGCAGCCCGGATTTTGCAAATCGCGCTGCCGCGCGTTTTTCCCCGGGCCGCCGCGGACGCGGGTTCGGGGTACCCTTCCGAAATTCATGCCGATTCGCGTGGATTCGCGGGCAAAGGCCAGATCCGCCTCCCGCCCGTGCGCGCGCGTTGACTCGCGGCGGCGATCTGCCGCAGAATCCCCCCGTGTCCGCTGCTCCCGTCACCTCCTTCCCAAGCTTCGTTGGCTGGCTTGCCACCCACGCGGGTTTCCCGCGGCACCGCCTGCCGGGCAATGCCGAGCGGCTGCTGCTCCTCGCCGTCGCAGCCGCCCTCGACGAGGCGGAGGAAACCCAGCGCGAGCGCTTTCTCGTGAAATCGAAGGACCCCGCGAGCGTGTCCGCCCTCAAGGCCCACGCCATGCGTCGCTCCCAAGTGCATTTCAAGTGCGACAATAGCGCCAAGGTCTGATCCCACGAGGTCGGGCCGGCGGCAATCGCCTGCAACTTTTGCCCGCGTTCGCGGTTCCTGGGCGATCCGTCCATGAACCCGCTCACCCGTCTCCTCACCGCCGGCGGCACCGGCCAAGGCAGGCTCGCAGGGCGGATCAACCACGGCTGCGCCCGGCTCAGTCTCGAAGCGAGCGGCGAAAACACTCTCATGACGTCCGTGCAGAACGCCGGTGGCCGAGCGTCCCGCGGCTTGCCCCGCGCCCGCCGGCACCGTTGGCTGGAGTCATGCCCGACTCGTATGTGCAGCTGGTCCTTCTCCTCAAGCGAGCCCACGTCCTCGGCACGGTCTCCGGTCTGCTCGGCTGGGACGAGCAGGTCTTCCTTCCAGCGGACAGCGCCGACCTGCGGGCCGAACAGCTCGCGCTCCTCGCCGAGCTCGACCACGAGGCCTCCGCGCACCCGGAGATCGGCCGCCTGCTGACCGAGCTTGAACAACCGGCGATCCAGGGCGGGCTCGATGCGGCCGCGCAGGTGGTGGTCCGCGCGGCGCGGCGCGACTACGATCGGGTGACCAAGCTGCCAGCGGCCTTTGTCGCCGAGAAGGCCCGACTCTGCAGTGCGGCCTACCATGCCTGGGCCGATGCGCGGACAAGGTCGGATTTCGCCGCCTATGCACCCTTTCTTGAGCAGCACCTCGCGCTCACACGGCGCGAGGCCACCTACCTCGGCTGGGGTGAACGGCCCTACGACTACGCCATCGACCAGCACGACCCGGGGATGGACGCGGCACGGATTGGCGCCCTCTTCGCCGAGCTCAAGCAAGGCCTGCTGCCCCTCGTGCAGCAGATCGCGGCTTCTCCCGTCCGCGCCAACCCGGCTCTGCTGCGCGGCTTTCCGCTCGCGCAGCAGGAGGTTTTTCTGCGGGAGGTCACCGCGGGCCTCGGCTTCAATTACCGACGTGGTCGGATCGATGTCTCGCTCCACCCCTTCTGCTCCGGCTCCGGCGAGGATATTCGCATGACAACCCGGTTCGATCCGGATAGCCCGCTGGACTCCCTTTTTGGCTCGATCCACGAAACCGGCCATGGCCTCTATGAGCAGGGGCTTCCACTCGAGCATCAGGGCACGCCGCTCGGCGAGAATGCCGGCATGGCCGTCCACGAGTCGCAGAGTCGGCTTTGGGAAAATCAGGTCGCGCGCGGCCGCGCCTTCTGGCGGCACTTCGAGCCCCGCTTCCGGGCGCTCTTTCCCGGACCCTTGGCCGGCGTCTCGTCCGAGGAACTTTATCTCGCGGTCAACGCGGTGGAGCCGACGCTCATCCGCGTCGAGTCGGACGAAATCCACTACAACCTCCACATCCTGCTGCGCTTCGACATCGAGCGGCGCCTGTTCTCCGGCGAGCTGGCGGTGGCCGACCTGCCGGCCGCCTGGAACTCCCTTTCGCAGGAACTGCTCGGACTCACACCGGCGAACGACCGCGAGGGCGTGCTGCAAGACGTCCATTGGAGCGGCGGCGCGTTCGGCTATTTTCCCAGCTACTGTCTCGGCAACATGATGGCAGCCCAGCTCTGGACCCAGGTCCGGTCGGAACATCCGGCGCTGGAGGAGGACTTTGCGCGCGGCGACTTCAGCCGCCTGCTCGGCTGGCTGCGCACCCGCATCCATGCCCAGGGCCGGCGCCTCGACGCCCGCGCGCTCGTGCGCGAGGTCACGGGAACCGAGCTGAGCCCGCAGCCGCTGCTGGCCTACCTGCGGGAGCGCTATTTGCCGCTCTATGCGAAATGAAATCCGAATGACGAAGCAACCGGGGCCGCTTGGCGATTGAGCCTCTTCGTCCTTCGGATTTAGTCATTCTGGTTTTCCGCCATGCTCATCGATACCCACACTCATCTCGAAACTTTTGCGCGGGGCGGCACGCTTGAAGCGACGCTGGCGCGGGCGCGCGCGGGCGGAGTCGAGGCCATGGTCACGATTGGCACGTCCTCCGACGACTGGGCTCTTTACCGCGAGTTGGCCACCATCCACCGCGGGTTCGTGCACCACACCGTTGGGCTGCACCCGTGCAGCGTGAACGAGCGCTGGGAGGAGGAGATCGCGGCCATGCCGGCCTTCTGGGAGGATTCCCGGGTACAGCCCGTGGCGCTGGGCGAGATCGGACTCGATCGCTTTCACCTCCCGAAGGAGACCGCTGCGGCCGAGCGCGCGTTTGGCTGGCAGCAGGACGCCTTCCGCGCCGCCCTCGCCTTCGCCCGCGAACGCGGCTGTCCGGTCGTGGTGCACTCACGCGGCGCATTCGCCGAGTGCGTGGCGCTGATCGATGCCAGCGGGGTCGACTGGAAACGCGTGGTCTTCCATTGCTTCGTCGAAGGCCCCGCCGAAATGGAGACCCTGCTGCACCGCGGAGGCTTCGGCTCGATCACCGGCATTGTCACCTACACGAGCGCCGAGGCCGTGCGTCAGGCCATGATTCGGCAGGGGCTCGACCGGTTGATGCTGGAGACAGACGCGCCCTACCTGACGCCCGCGCCCCACCGGGGTAAACCCAACGAACCGGCGTTTGTGCGCCACACCGCGGAATTTGCGGCCGCCACCCTCGGGGTCGATTTTGCCAAGCTGGCGCAGACCACCACCGCGACCGCACGCGCATTCTTTGATTTGGTGTAGCAGCTGGCCTCGCTGAGGCCCGTCCGAGGTGCGGGCCTCGATTTCGCGTAGCGAAAATCTCGGACCCGTACCGGCCGCCCAGCAGGGCGGAACGGTGGAGCGTGTTGCCCTCAACACGCTGGCTCGAAAGCCGCTCGGCCGCGGGCGCTGCCCGCGGAATCTCAAATCTCAAATTTCAAATCTGAGATCGCGCCTCCGCGCGCGCGAAGCGCGCCATGCGTGCGTCATCGGACCGGGGTCAACGACCCCAGCTTGTCCGACCGCCATCCTTCAAAGCGTTTTTCAGACGGATCGATGTAGCTGGCCACGCTGAGGCCGGTCCGACGATGCGTGCCTAGAACCCGGGCCCACCCGATTGTTGCTCGTCGGGTCGTGGGCTGTCCTTGTCGCTGGCCTCGCTGAGGCCGGTGCTGAGCTGCGGGCCGAGATTTTGCGAAGCGAGAATCCCCGACCCGTACCGGCCGCCCAGCGGGGCGGAACGGGGAAGCGTGTTGCCGCCAACGCGCTGGCTCGATCGAAACGGCGACGGCATTCAATCCAGCGGCTTGAGGGCAAGCCACTCCACCTCAATCCACGGGGTCAGCGACCCCGGCTACCACTCAGGTCTCGTCGAACTTGCGGCCAAACAGCTGTTCCAGCTCCGCAAGCATTTGGGCCGCATCCTCGCCGGTGGCGAGGAACTTGACCTTCGAGCCCTTGCCGGCGGCCAGCATCATGAGCCCCATGATGCTCTTGCCGTTAACCTGTTCCTCTTCCTTTTCGACAAAAACGTCGGCTTTGAACTTGTTCGTAATCCGGACGATCATCGCCGCCGGGCGGGCATGAATCCCCATCTTATTCTGGACCACAAGCTCCTTGGAGAGCATCTGGCCGGAGGAAGTGGATTCGGTCTTGTCTGACATGGACCGGTCAGCGTTCCGGCGCTGCGCCCGGCTTGCAACCCAAAAACCGGGCCCCCACGCTGGGGTCCATGGCCAAGACCGCGATCATCGTCCCCTGCCGGCTCGAGTCTACGCGCTTCCCCCGCAAGCTCTTGCACGTGATCCGTGGGAAGCCCCTCCTGCTCTGGGTGGCCGAGCGCATCCGCGCACAGACCCCTGATTTACCCCTGTTTTTTGCAGTCGATCATGCCCTTCTGGCCTCCCCGCTTGAGGCCGCCGGTTTCACCGCCATCATGACCAGTCCGGCCCACCAGAGCGGCACCGACCGCTTGGCGGAGGCCAACCGACAGGTCGGGGCCGAGCACGTGATCAACGTCCAGGCGGACGAGCCCTTGGTCTCTGACCGACAGATCCGGTCCCTTGACCACCTCGTCTCCGGCGATGCCCCAATGGCCACGCTCGCCACGCCCTTCACGACCGCCGCGGACTTCTACAATCCAAACCAGGTCAAGGTGGTCATCGCCGACAACGGCCGTGCGCTTTATTTCTCCCGGTCTCCCCTGCCCTACGCCCGCGACCTGAAGGGCAAGGTCGACGACGCCTGGGTCCGGGCCCAGCCGTGCTACCGCCACCTGGGACTCTACGCCTACAAGGCCTCGCTCCTCGAACAATTCGGCCGCCTGCCGCTCGGCCGCTATGAAAGGATCGAGCGCCTCGAACAGCTGCGCATTCTCGAGAATGGTCACGCGATCGCGATCGGCGTCACGGAAGATCCCACCATCGGCGTCGACACGCCCGATGACGCGGTGCGTTTCGAGCAGCTGCTGGGGACAACGTGATCGGACACGAATCGACGCAAGGGCAGACGAATCAAGTCACTCCCTCGACGCAGAATCCAAATCAAGGATCCGACCACCGTTCGCTCCCGGGGTGTCATGCCGAAGGTCCCAACCCGTTGGAATTCGCGCCGATTCGCGCGATTCGCGGGCGCGCGGCTGAGCCCATGCCCGAAGGCCCGCCCCTCCACTCACCCGATCAGATCTTACCCGCCTTGCGGGCCTCGACCATCTTGTAGAAATCGACGAAAAGCGGGTCGGCGTCGTTCGGTCCGGGCGCGGCCTCCGGGTGATACTGCACCGAGAACACCGGCAGGCGCGTGTGCCGCAGGCCCTCGACCGTGTTGTCGTTCAGGTTGATCTCCGTGACCTTGGCCCCGCCCTTTTCCAGGCTGGCCGGATCCGTGGCGAAGCCGTGGTTCTGCGCGGTGATGGACACGCGACCCGTCTCGAGATTCTTGACCGGCTGGTTGCCGCCGCGGTGACCGAACTTGAGCTTGAAGGTCGAGCCGCCGAGCGCGTGCGTCAGCATCTGATGGCCGAGGCAGATACCGAAAATGGGGAACTCTGGCAGCAGGGCGGACACGGTCTTGTGCACGTACGCCAGCGCCGCCGGGTCGCCCGGGCCGTTGGACAGGAAGACGGCATCCGGCTTGTGCTCGCGCACCAGCTCCGCGGAGGAACCCGCGGGGAAGACCTGCACCTCGAAGCCGTGAATCACGAGCTTGCGGTAAATCGAGTACTTCGCGCCGTAGTCGAACGCCGCGACGCGGAACTTCCTCGCGGGGATGTGCGGCAGGCCGAAGGTCGTGCCCGGCGGAACGTAGGGCGCATTGAAACGGCTCGCATCATCGGCCTTCCAGAAGAACGGCTCCTTCGCCGTCACATCCTTCACGTAGTCGCTGCCCGCCATGTCCTGCCAGGCGCGCGCCCGGCTGACCGCCTCGGCATCCGAGATCGGCAGGGTGCTGAGGCAGGACTTCATCGCGCCATTGACGCGCAGCTTCTTCGTCAGGGCCCGCGTATCGATTTCGCTGATGCCCGGAATCCCGTGCTTGCGCAGGTAGTCGCCCAGCGACATCTGCGCCCGCCAGTTGCTCACGATCGGGGAAAGCTCGCGCACCACGAAACCCGAGCACTTCGGCCCGGCGGCCTCCGTGTCCTCTTCATTGACGCCGTAATTGCCGATCTGGACCGCGGTCATCGTCACGATCTGCCCGAAATAGGACGGATCCGTGAGAATCTCCTGGTAACCGGTCATCGACGTGTTGAATACGCATTCGCCGGCGACGGTGGCGTCGGCGCCAAAGGCAAGGCCGCGGAACACCGAGCCGTCTTCAAGGGCAAGCACTGCGGGCAGGGACGTGGACATCGAGGCCAGACGAAAGAGCCTCGCGCGCATGGTGCCAAGGGTTTTTATGAGCCGTTTGGCGCCAACGGCCGTTTACTGGGTCTTTCCCTGCCGCCTTGCCCCGGCGGGAGCACGGGGTCCGCCCTCCCCAGAATTCAAGGCCATCGTTTGACAGCAATGGTTAGGAGCCTAATCATGAACCAATCACATGGCTTACACTGAAGACCGCGGCGCTTGGTTTGAGGGTCAGGGGCTCTGGCAGCACATCCCCTCCGAACAATGGCAGGATTGGACCTGGCAGCTGAAAAACCGGATCACGACGCTCGACCAGTTGGACGCGATCATGACGCTGACGCCCGAGGAGCGGCGCGGTGTCGCCTTTGCCGGGCAGAAGCTGTCGCTGGCGATCACCCCGTACTACTTCAACCTGATCGACCGCCACGATCCCAACTGCCCGATCCGCAAGCAGGTGATCCCGCGCGAAGGCGAGACCCTGCTGTCCGCGGAGGAACAGCTCGATTCGCTCGGGGAGGACGAACACTCGCCCGTGCCGGGCCTAGTCCATCGCTACCCGGATCGCGTGCTCTTTCTGGTGACCGACCGCTGCGCGGCCTACTGCCGCTACTGCACGCGCAGCCGGCTCGTGTCCAACGCGCAGGACTACAACTTTCACCCGGAGTACGAACAGGGTCTGCGGTACATCGAATCCCACCCGGAGATTCGCGACGTGCTCCTGTCGGGCGGCGATCCGCTGCTCCTCTCGGACAAGAAGCTGGAGCATCTGCTCAGCCGGCTGCGGGCGATCAAGCACGTGGAGTTCATTCGCATCGGCTCCCGCATTCCCGTCTTCCTGCCGCAGCGGATCACGCCGGCGCTCTGCGAGATCTTCAAGAAGCACGGTCCGATCTGGATGAGCATCCACGTCAACCACCCCAAGGAAGCCACCGCCGAGCTGCGCGATGCCTGTGATCGACTCAGCTTCGCCGGCGTCCCGCTCGGCAACCAGAGCGTGCTGCTCAAGGGAGTGAACGACGATGCCGAGGTGATGAAGGCCCTCGTGCACCGCCTGCTGCGCATGCGCGTGCGGCCCTATTACCTCTACCAGATGGACCTCATCACCGGCGGCAGCCACTTCAAGGTGGATGTCCGCAAGGGCATCGAGATCATCAAGTCCCTGCGCGGCCACACCACCGGGTATGCTGTGCCCCAGTACGTCATCGATGCGCCAGGCGGCGGCGGCAAGGTTCCCGTCAACCTCGACTACATCGAGTCGATCACCGATGAGGAAGTCGTGTTTCACAATTACGAGGGCCGGACCTTCCGCTATGCCCAGACCTCGACGCCCGTGAAGGCCCTCAACGCGGCAGTGCCTGCAATCGCCCCCGCCCCGCCCTCGCAGGCTTGAACCCACGTCTTTTTCGCAGGATTTCCGTTTCAGCCGTCGCAGGGCTAATCACCACCTATTTCGTTAATATCTGATTTCCATTAATTTAGAATGGTCTTTCCCGGGCGAAAATTAAATTGAAGGAATTTTGAGCATTTCGTCGCCGACACCGTCTATCTCCGTGTAGTCAGCATCACTTCAGCGAATTGATGCTAGTTCTTACGGTTTGCTTGGTGTTAGGTCATGAAGGCGCCTCTCGCGAGGCGCCTTTCATGTTTCTGGGGCCGGCGGCTCGGTGCGGCCGACCTCGCCCAAGGCGGTCCGGAAGATGGAACCGCTTGCCCTCAAGCGGTTGGTTCGAACCCCCACGCATTCCTATCCGATCATGCGCGTTGAGGGCAACACGCGCCATCCCTCAATACGCCTTCACCATGCCGCCATCCACCAGCAGGGTCTGGCCCGTCACGTAGCTGTTGGCCGGAGAGCAGAGGAACACCGCGGTCCGCGCAAACTCCTCCGGGTCGCCGTAGCGGCCGAGCGGGATCGCCTTCGCCATGTCGGTACGGACCTGCTCGATCGTGGTGCCCGCCTTCTTCGCCCGCGCGGTATCGAGCTGGGTGATACGGTCGGTCTGCACGCGGCCGGGCCCAAGCGCATTGACGCAGATGCCCTGGGGTCCGAGTTCGCCCGAGAGCGTCTTGGTCAGACCGATGACGCCCATGCGGAAGGTGTTGGACAAGAGCAGCAGATCCAACGGCGCCTTCACGGAGGACGAGACAAAATTCAGGATCCAGCCCCGGCCGGCCTTCCGCAGATGCGGCAGCGCCGCGCGCGTGGCGCGCACATAGCTCAGCAGGGTCAGCTCAAACGCGTTCTGCCAGATCGCGTCGTCAAAGGCATCGAACGTGCCCGCCGGCGGTCCGCCGCAATTGTTCACAAGGATGTCGAGCCGGCCAAAACGCGCCGCCGCGGCCTCAACCGCCGCAGTCACGTCGGCCGCCTTGGTCAGGTCGCCGACCACGACGAGGGCGTCGCGCCCCGTCTGCGTCTTGATCTCCGCCTGCACTTGGCGGCACTCCGCCTCGCGCCGGGCAAAGAGCGTGACGTTGGCGCCCTCGCGGGCAAAGGCGATCGCAGTGGCACGGCCCAGCCCGCCACTGGAGGCGAGCACGAGCGCTGATTTGTCGGTGAGTCCGAGGTCCATGGTGGGTTAGGAGGAGGGGGAGTTTGCGGTGGCGCCGGCCGGTTTGAGGTCGACCACCGGGTTGCTGAGCGGGAAAAAGCCATCGACGTGACACTCCACCACGTCGCCGTGTGCCAGCGGGGCGGCGCCCGGCGTGCCGCTGGAAATGATGTCGCCCGGCAGCATCGTCATGATCTGCGTGTGGTAAGCGACGAGGAAATCCGGCGGAAAGGTCATATTCGCCACCGTGTTCTCCGCAAACACACGGCCGTTGATCACCGTGCGAACGACGAGCGCGTTCACGTCGGGCATCTCGTCCGTGGTTAGAAAGAGCGGACCAAAACTGAAGAAGGTATCAAAGCTCTTGCTCTGCGTCAGATTGCGGGGATTGCGCCGCAGGATGTCCTCAGCCGTCATGTCAATGATCGTGCAAAATCCGGCCACGACGCTGCGCCAGTCACCCTGCGGCACATGCCGGCAGGTCCGGCCGAAAATCAGCCCGAGTTCCGCCTCGCCCGTCGTTTTCTGCGACATCACCGGAAGGAGGATCGTGTCGCCGGGACCGATGATGGTCGTGTCGGGCTTCATGAAACTCGCCGGCTCCAGGGTCGGCGACTTCTCATTCAAATCGGCCGCGTGTGCCCTGTAGTTCAGGCCGATGCCCCAAATCTTGCGGGGCCGGCGATACAGCGGCGCATAGCGGGCCGCGGCCACCGAGATCACCTCGTCGGCGAGGGCCGCCGGGACCGCCCGGGCGGAGCCCAGGCCATCATGCCAGGCACGCAACGCCTCCAGGCTTCCGGTCTCCAGCAATCCGAGCAGGTCGTGGGGCCAGGCGTGCTGCAGCAGCCGCGCCACAGCGCGGACCGGCACAAAACCGGGCGTCAGAAGAACACAGGCTTCCTCGGCGGTGCCGAGGTGGAGGGTGGCGAGCTTCATGGGGTACCACCCAGCACAACCCGCCAAGGCGTGGCCGACAAGGCCAAGCTGCCGTGGACCGTAAATCAACACTCCGGCCGAGCCAGTGGACGCTGCGGCCACGGGTTCGTCGCCTTGCCTTGGCGCAAATTTCATCCTGATCTGCTGGCCACACCCGTTCCCTCCATGGCCAAGCCCACCCTGCTTTCCGGCGTCATTCCCATCCTCGCGACCCCGTTCAATGACGACGAGTCGCTCGATCTCGAGTCCCTGCACGGCATGATCCGCTTCTTCCGCGACCTCCCCGTTGATGGAGTGACGGTCCTCGGGGTCCTGGGTGAATCCAACCGCCTGACCGACGCCGAGCGCACCCAACTCATCAAGACCGCGGTGCGCGCGGCCGATGGCATCCCCGTTGTCGTGGGCACCAGCCACACCGGCACCGCCGCGACAATCGCCCTCAGTCACGAGGCCGCCAGCCTCGGCGCCTCAGCCGTAATGGTCACCCCCTCGAAGCAGCCCACCCCTTCCGAGGCCGTGATCTACGAGTACTTCCGCCGCGTTGCCGCCGCCTGCACCCTCCCCGTGATGCTGCAGGACCACCCGATTTCGACCGAGGTCCACCTGTCGGTCGACCTGATGCTCCGCATCACCCGGGACTTTCCGAATGTCACCTGCATCAAGGCCGAGGCCATCCCCAGTCCCCCGCGGATCGCCGCCCTCAAGGCCGGCCTCGCCGGCCGGGATGTCACCGTCCTGACCGGGCTCGGCGCCCTCTTCGGCTTCTTCGACCTTGAGCGGGGCTCCGACGGCTTCAACACCGGCTTTGCCTTTCCCGAGGTCATGATCGCCCTGCTCCGCCACGCCCGCGCCGGTGATCTGGCCGCCGCCCGCCGCATCTACACCCGCTACCTGCCGCTGATCGTGTTCGAACAGCAGCCCGGCCTCGCCATCCGCAAGGAAATCCTTCGTATCCGAAAGCTTATTACGAGCAATCGCGTGCGCCATCCCGGCGCGACGATTGACGCGGGCACCGCGGCCCAGCTGCGCAGCCTGCTCGACGCCACCTTCCCCGGACAGGATTTAACCAAGCCGGTCCAGGTTGAAGTGTAGCCGGCCTCGCCGAGGCCGGGTTTGGGAGCGCGGGCCGCGGTCCCGCCAAATCGCGGATTAAAGTGACCCTCGGCGGGCCAGCGGCGGACCAACCGGACCCGGCTCAGCGAGCCCAGCTACAACGAAGGCATGCGCCGCCGTTTTCGTTGTG
>CAMAXB010000041.1 GCA_945862035.1 Opitutus sp. GAS368 | reverse complement strand
AAACGGCCGTCCGGTCGACGTCACGTTTGGCGAGGGTTGGTACCAGCCGGAGCGCTCGCGTCTTGAGTTCTGGCGCTGGAGCGATGGCCCGTCCCAGCTCACCCTCCGGAATCCCCATGCCTTTGCCCTCACGATCGACGTGGTTTTTCAGCTGCGATCCAATGTCGGTCGAACCGTGGACCTCAAGGAGGGCGATCGCTACCTTTGGGTGGGGCCGGTGGACCGTCATCAGTCACCCAAAGTGGTGATTGCGAGCTACCGACTGGAGCCGGGCAACACGGTCTGGCGTTTTGAGACTGACCAGCCTGCGGTGTACGCCAATGAGGACGACCTGCGCGAGGTCGCGTTCAACTTGCGCGAGTTTACGGTCCGGGTGCTGGGTCCGGCCCCGACCCTAAGTGAGGGCGATGGACTCGAGCCGCCGCCGGTAGCGGGTCCCGATAGCCAGCGGTGAATAACGTTCCTCCATGGTCGCGCGTGCGGCCATGCCCAGCGCCTGCCTCAGTTCCGGATTTCGTCGGATCCTGACCATCCACTCCGCGGCGTGGTTGACGTCCGGATCGGCCCAAGTCTGGCCCCGCGCGTACGGGCCCACGTTGTGTTCCAGCGTGACGAGACGGGCCCGCACCGGCGCCCCGTTGGTCTCATTCAGATATTCCGCGGTGGCCGACCAGTCAGTCGCGATGACGGGTTTTCCCAGGTACATGCATTCGGCGACGGAAAGCCCGAACCCCTCGCTGCGGTGCAGGGAAACAAAGCAATCGCAGGCGGCCTCGAGCGCGTAGAGATCGAGGCGCGACAACGTGGTGGTGATGAAAGTGGTTCCCGGGAGATCGCGGGTGAGGTGCTTGAGTTCGGCCAGTTCGGCCTCATTGCCTTCCGCGCCGTGAACCTTGATGACAAGGGCGGCCCCCTCCTGCTGAAGATTCGAAAGGCGAAAGGCCTCCAGCACCGCCCGGGGATTCTTGCGGGCCGAGTAGCTGTTCAAATCGTAAAGGAAAAGAAAGAGAAAGCGGTCCACGGGGAGGCCGAGCCTTGCGCGGAGCGCATCAACGGAATCCGTGGGCCGGGCGAAGGCGATCGCGTGCGGCATCGTGATGACTGGCACGGGGGACTTAAGGGCCACGGCCTCGCGCACAAAATCACTCGGGCACCAAATCTCGTCGTACCACGCGAAGTAGGGCATCCATGCGTCCGGAAACTCCGGCAGTTCCCAAGCCCAGTAGCCGATGGTGTACCGATGCTGGCTGAAGGCCCGGCCGTGGTGATGATCCACATCGGGCGCCCCGGGCGGGTCGAGATGGATCACGTTCACGCCGTGGGGATTTTCCTGCTGCAGGCGGCCCGAATAGGTCTCGTCGCTGCACGAGCTCTTCACCGGGAGCTTCAGATTGATCAGGGCAACCGGAAGGCCGGCCGCGTCGGCGGCCCTGACCATGCATCGGGCCGATTCGCCAATGCCAAGGTCAGCGGTCAGGTAGCCGGTCACATTGATTCCCAGCGGCAGCGAACGGCGGACGATCGACAGGTTTCGCGGGGAGTGACGATTGGAGAAATCGAAAACGACCTCTCCATTGACCTCCACGCGATCAATTCTCAGCTGGCGATTTTTATGCTGGGCACGGTAGCGCTGAAAAGCAGCGATCCCGCTGACGCGTCCGGCCCAGGCGAGGATATTGGTCAGGCTGACTTGGAGGAGTTTGAGCCGCAAAGTGCCCCCTCGCGGATACGCCGGCAGATCAACGCGAAACACACCCGCAGAATCAGGCTCCACCAAGCGCACGATGCCGTCGGGCCCCGTGAGTTGCAGACCTGGGCAGCCTGCCTCGCGTCCGTGTGCCTGCGGATGGACAACCGAGTGGCCAAAAACGGAAATCGTTCCCGGAGATGAACCCGTTGGCAGAACGATCTTGGCGCAGTCACGAATCCAAGCGGATCCCGGGTCGAACTCGTCAAAGAAAAGTCCGCTGAAGCCGCGATGGCGATGCGGATCGTTGGATTTGCGCTTGGGGTGGATATCGCCGGGCACGGTGGTGAGAGAATTGATTCCAATCCCGTCGGATGCCAAGCCTTTGCGGAGATCGGACTTGCGCTCGCCGCGGCGGCTGGGGGAGTCTCTTCGTCGTCGGCATCAGGGATCGAATTCGTGATGCGCTCACCCCTCCAGCTCATTTCGTTTCAGCGCGTCGTTTGGTGGCGCTCGGCGGCGCTATGTCTCTTCACGACGGTCCTTATCGCCTGGCAGTACGACCGCCTGCATCCCTCAACCTGGAGCTACCCGACCAATTATTCGGGAGACGCCATGGAGATTCTCGCGCGGATCAAGGCAGCCTCTGAGGGTGAACTGATGCCGTTCACCCGCCAGAATATCTCCCGGCTGGGTGCCCCTTTCGGTACGGACTGGAGTGAGTACCTGGCCCCTGACGGGATTTTGATCTTTGGCCTCGGGTGCTTGGCGCGGCTTGTCGGGGTTGGGGCGGCCGCCAATCTTGCCGTCCTCCTGGCCCAGCTCACGGCTGCAGTCTCCTTTTACTTGTGTGCGCGCTGGCTGCGGCAGCGGTGGGAGTGGGCCTTTGCCGGCGCGCTCCTGTTCAGCTTTGCGTTTCACTCGGTGTTTCGGGGGCTCAGCCACCTGAGCCTCATCTACACGTGGACGGTGCCCCCGGCTATCCTCTGCTGCGCGTTGATCGCGCGGAGTCGGCGGCTGCGGGCGAACTCAGCCGCGTGGTATGGTTGTCTGGCGCTGTCCGCTGCGCTGGCCGTCAGCAACCCGTATAATCTGTTCCTCTTTGTCCAGCTGCTGGTCTGGTCGGTGGTCTCGCAATGGGTCGGCCTGCGTCGGCGGGCCAATCTGCTGCTCGGTCTTGCCTGCGCCGCCGTGGCGGCCGTTGTGTTGGTGGCGGTCATGCTGCCCGCCCTACTCCTGCCTGCCCCCGAGCGCGGGCAGCCGCTGCTGGTGCGGAACTATGGCGGGACGGAGTTGTACGCGTTGAAGCCCATCGAACTGCTGCTCCCACCCGAGGTGCACCGGAGTGAACTGCTGGCTTCGCTGGGCGATCGTTATGTGCGCTGGTCCGACCTGCGGGGCGAGGCATTCTCTCCCTACCTTGGAATCATCGGCGGAGTGGGGCTCTGCTGGCTGTTCGGTGCGGCGGCCCTGAACCTCTTGGCGCGGCGGCGGGTGCCTGATCAGGCGCTCCCGGCGGCATGGATCCTCGCGTTCTCGGCGGTGGGGGGTGTCAACAGCCTGCTGGCGTTCTATGCCGGGCTGCAGGTCTTTCGGGCGACGAACCGGTACAGCATTTTTCTTTCGGCGCTGGTGCTCACGTTCGTCATCGGCAAGCTGGCGCAAAGGTCGCAGCGGTGGCCGCGGCCCTTGAGTCTGGCGGCGGCGCTGGCGGTGGTAGGGTTTGGCCTCTGGGATCAATTGCCCCGGCCGGATCCGCGGGCAAAAGCGGCCATCGCCGTGGTGGATCGGGATCGGGCGTTTGGGGCGCTGCTTGAACGTGAATTTAAGCCGGGGGCCATGCTCTTCCAACTGCCCTACATCGAATTTCCGGAGGGCCGCGGGCAGCATCTCTTCTATGAGTATGAGCATTTCCGTCCGTACCTCGCGACGGAAACGGTCCATTTCACGTTTGGGGCCCGGAAGCAACGCGCCCGCTCCCAATGGCAGCGCGATTTTGAGGCCCTCGCTCCCGGCGAGTTGGTGGCAGCGCTGGAGGACGCGGGGTTTGCCGGGATCTACCTGAACCGGCGGGCCTACGCGGATCGCGGCGAGTCGCTGTTGCAGTCGCTGCGTGAACTGGGCCGGACTGAGGTCATTGAGGGCCGGGCGCGGGAGCAGGCGGTGGTCCGTCGTCGCCCCGCCGCCGACCCGCGACTTCCGGTGGCCAGCGAGCCTACTTATGGCCAGGGATGGAATCCGCCGGAGCCGGGGCCCGGGAGGGTTCGCTGGACGCGGGGTCAGGCCTCCTTATCCTATTACAACCCGCTGAAGGAGCCGCTGCCGATCCGGCTGCACCTGAACGTGGGGGCGGTGGCCCCGCGTGAGCTCCGCCTGCTGCTGAACGGGCAGGAGGTGATCAGGAGGCAGGTTGACGAGACCCAGCGTCCCTTGCAGCTCGACGGAATTGCGCTGCAGCCCGGAGTGAATCGGTTCGACTTCGTGCCCGACGGGCCCTCAGTCCGGCAGGGGCGAGAGCGTAACCGTCTACGGAACGTCTCGATTTCGAGCGTTCGGATCGAGCTGGAGACGGATGCGCCTCTGCGGCTTGTTCAACCCGTGCGATCACCGCCTCGTTGAAGATCTTCGGCCGGCGAGCAGAACCAGTCCCCCAATCGCACTGCAGGCGAGACTGGTGGCGAGGAAGAGCAGTGCGAACGCGCTGAGGTCGTTGGCCGCAAGGCCCGCGTCCGGTGCGATCCACAGGAGGGTGAGGACCAGCGCTCCTTCGCGCACGCCATGGCCGCCGAGGCTGATGGGCAGGAGCGCCGAGGTGTAGGCCACGGCAAGGGCGGACCCCACTTCCACCGGGCCGAGCGACAGACCCAGCGCCCGGGCCAGGACCCAGCCGGAGGCAAAGTCGAGAATCCACACGCCCGCGCTGAGGGCCGTGGTGAGAAGAGTGCCGCGGATGTCCCCGCGGATCTGCCGCAGGGGCCGGGCCCAGGGCGCGGGTAACTTCGAAGCGAGCCAGGGCAGTGCCGTGAATCCGGCGCCGACCAGAATCACGCCCAGGCTGAGTGCGCCAACCACGGCGAGGCCGTTGGACGGCAGGCGTCCGGAGAAGGCGTGGACCAAGAGCCCTCCGGTCGCCATCAGCAGCAGGACCGCGAAGCCAATCAGTCGATCGGCGGCGGTGGCGGTGGTGGCCGCCGCCCGTCGGTCGGGGTGGTCGCGAAAGGCGTAGGCGAGCCGGGTCGCATCCCCGCCGATCCCCCCCGGAAGAAATGCGTTATAGAACTGCCCGATCCAGACCACCGCGTGGGCCCGGCGGAAGGGGAGGGGGCAGTGGGTGGTTCGCAGCAACCACCACCACCGGATCGCGCAAAGCGGGTAGGCCGCCGCCGCGAGGAGGATGGCGACGACGAAGGGAAGGATCCCGGCGTCGCTCACCGCCTTGCGCAGACCCGGCCCGTCGACCTGGCTGGCGAGGACGGCAAGTAGCGCCAAGGAAACGGCGTACTTCAGAGCCGTGACGAGGGGTGAACGGAGGATGCGCGAATTGGTCTCCATGCCTTTTGAAACACTTGAAGGGGCAGGGAGATTCTGACCGCATTACGTTCAGCGCAAGCTTCAGCCCTCCCATGAATAACGACGAATACATCAAGCTGGCGGAAGTTGAGGACCAGATGTGGTACTTCCAGTCCCTGCACCAGCGAGCGATTGCGGGATTGGGGCTGGGCGGCCCGGCCCTGGCGGAAGGGCCCTTTTTGGACGCGGGCTGCGGCACGGGTGGCTTCATCAAGCGCCTGGTCCGGGCATTTCCTGATCGCCGGGTCGAGGGCATTGATTTTTCCCCGCTTGCCTGCGAACTGGCCCAGGAACGCACACAGGCAAGGATCGAGGTCGCCTCGATCACGGCATTGCCTTTTGCCGAGGGTTCCTTTGCGGCGGTCACTTCGCTCGACGTGGTGGTACAGGTGGAGGATCCCGGGCTTGCGATCCGGGAATTCTTCCGCGTCCTGCGGCCGGGCGGTCGGGTGGTCATCAATGCGGCGGCGTATCGCTGGCTTTGGTCCTACCATGACGATTCCTGCCAGACCCGGCACCGCTTCACCCGGCCGGAGCTGGCCGGCTTGGTCGAGGCGGCCGGATTTGAGATTGAGCGCTCCACCTACTGGAATCTGATTCCCCTGCCGCTCATCGTGGCGAAGCGAAAACTTTTTCGGAGGGCCTCCGACACGAGTGATGTCCGCCTCTACCCGCGGCCGGTGGAGGCACTTTTCCGTTGGGCGATGACGGCCGAGGAAGCCTGGATTGAGCAGGTCTCGGCGCTCCCCGCGGGGACTTCGGTCCATATCGTGGCGCGTAAGCCAACAGTCTCTTCACCCTAGATTTTTGGCTTTCAGGCAATCGGTCGCGGCGATAGACCCCTAGGGACCCCGATGCTTTATCTCGTAGCCGCATTTTCCCTGCTGCTGCACCTTGTCTTCTGGGGATCGGGGCTGGCGCTCCTGCTTACGCCCCGGCGCTGGCAGAGGTACTGGGCCTTTTTTGCGACTGCCGCCGGCATTGCCCTGCAGTCGGCCGTGGTGTGGCTTGCGGCCGTGCACACCGATCTGCCGGGGACCCAATCCTACGGACACGCGAGTCTGCTCGTTCCCATGGGGCTCTTGCTCTGGGCCTTCCGGCTGCGCGGCTGGGCGGAAATCCGGGACGGGTTGCTGCGGTCGGTCGGCGTGTATGCCCTCGTGGGGGCCGTGCTGGTCGCCCTCGTGATCCCCGCCGCCTCGGCCTCGAAACAGCTCACGACGATGTCGCTGGGCAGCTGCGACGCGGCCGATTACGCCGCGGGCGCACGCGTTCTGGGCGAATTTTCCCGCAGTGACCGGACCGGATTCCTGGGCCTGACCGAGGTCGTGCAGCTGCACTCAGTAGACAATTTCTTCGAGCACTGGACCCGCCTCAACCACTTCACCCCGGCGGCGCTGCTGGCGCTGAACAATGCGGTGTTTGGCTATGAGATCCATCAGACGGTCACGGTGCTGGCCGCTGTGCTGGTCGCCGCCGCCCTGCCGCTGGTGTTCTGGATCGGCCGGGCGCTGTTTGGCTTTGGGCCCTTGGCGGCGGGCTGGCTCGCGCTGCTGTACGGGGTGAATCCTGTCACGCTCTACAGCGTGTGGCATGTTGCCCTGGGTCAGACGCTGGCGGCAATCGGCATTGCGCTGCTCACCTGGTGTGCCGTCGACCTGTGGCGGCAGCGGATCGGCTGGCGCGAGGCGCCCGCCCTGGGCGGCCTCTTGGTCGTGAGTTTCTGGATACTGCTGGGCAGCTATAACTTCATCCTGCTGATCTGCCTGGTGCCCGCGGTGGCCTATGTGGGCGGCCAGTCGGTCTGGTCCCGCCAGTGGCGGCAGCCGCTCGTCTGGCTCGGCATCATGGGGAGCTTCCTGCTGGCGACCATGCTCGCGTTCTATGAGCGATCCGCGGGACTGGTGGAGCGCTTCCTGCTGTTTCAACAGTACAACTTTGGTTGGAGGATCCCGGTGCTGCTCACGGACGGCTGGCTTGGGCTGGTGCAGGACATTCATCTGGAACGATTCGGCGGGTCGGTCGGCATGGTCCTCACGGCGGTCTTTTCCGCCCTGACGGTCATCGCCCTGGTGCGGGGGGCGCGCCGGCGCGAATCCGGTGCCTTGTTCGCACTGAGCGCGGTTCTGCCGATCGCGGTCGGCTATGCGTTCCTCCAGGTCCGAGGCGCGCAGATGGGGACCAATGCGAGCTATGATGCATACAAACTTCTCGCCGTTTTTCATCCGCTGGTGCTCGGCGGTCTGTGCTACTGGCTGTCCCGGCCCCTGATCGGTCACGCGGGCTGGCGGGCCGGAGCCGTGGTCGCGGCAAGCTTCATCTTGGCGGGAAATCTGCGGACGGCCTACGCCTCGGCGGTCCGCATGGAGTCCGCGCCCATGATCGTCGATGCAGACTTGGTTATGGTGCAGGCACTTGAGTCCCGTCCGCAGGTGACTTCGGTCAACCTGCGGATCGCGGATTTCTGGACCCGGCTGTGGGCCAATGCCTTTCTGCTGAAGAAGCCCCAGTATTTCTCGCAGCACACCTACGAGGGGCGCCGCAATACCGAGCTGAAGGGCGAGTGGGATCTGTTGGGCGGGCTGATCCAAGTCAGGCTGCCCGAGCGAGGAAGCGATGGCTTTACCCTGGGTCCCCGCTTCTCGCTCTTGCGGACGGCCAGCCCCGATTTCCTGCGGGTCCAGTTGCGCGACGGCTGGTTTGACCGTGAAAGTGCGCCCAACTCGGCGCCCTGGCGTTGGACCCGGGGCGATGCCTCGATCACGATTGAGAACCCCCACAGCTACCCGCTGCGGGCGGCTTTTTCGCTGCGGGGGCGTAGTTTGGTCCGGCGTGACGTGCAGGTCTGGCTCAACGGTCAATTGCAGCGGCGCATGATGATGGAAACCGATTTCCAAACGGTCAGTATCCCTCCCTTCGAGTTGGTCCCCGGCGAGAACGTGCTCGAACTCAGGTCCAGCGTCCCTCCCGGCCGGGCCGGAGGTGATTCGCGACGGCTCGGCATCATGGTGCAGGGCATTGATATCATGATTCTGGGGCGTCCGCCCGTACCTCCGGCGGAGCGAAGCTAGAATTGCGCTTGGCCTCGGCCGCGAGCCCCTGTCATTTTCACCTCCTGCGCATGGCCCCCCGATCATCGACTCTGGACGGTTTTCACCGTCGAAAAGTGCTCGTCACGGGGGGGCTTGGCTTCATCGGATCAAATCTGGTCCGCTCGCTGGTGAAATCCGGCGCCGAGGTCACGGTGGTCGACTCGCTCATTCCGGAGTATGGCGGGAACCGGCGGAATCTGGCCGGCGTGCGGACCGGGCTGCGGATCAACATCTCGGATGTCCGGGATCGTCACAGTCTGCCGTACTTTGTCCGTGGTCAGGATTTTCTCTTCAACCTGGCGGGGCAGACCAGTCACATGGATTCGATGACGGATCCGGAGACCGACCTGGAGATCAATGCGCGGGCACAGTTATCGATTCTTGAGGCCTGCCGGCAGCACAATCCCGGGATCCGGGTGGTGTTTGCGAGTACGCGGCAACTGTATGGTCGGCCCGACTACCTGCCGGTCGACGAGAAGCACCCCCTCCGCCCGGCGGATGTGAATGGCATCAACAAGCTGGCCGGAGAGGGGTATCATCTGCTCTACCAGCAGGTTTACGGTATCCGCAGCACGGTCCTCAGGCTGACCAATACCATTGGGCCGCGCATGCGGATCAAGGACGCCCGCCAGACCTTTGTGGGTGTCTGGATCCGACAGCTTCTGGCCGGTGAGCCATTTGAGGTGTGGGGCGGGGAGCAGCTGCGCGATTTCACTTATGTCGATGACGCGGTGGAGGCTTTTCGGCTGGCGGCCCTGAGCCCGCAGGCCGAGGGGCGGATTTTCAACGTGGGAGGGACTCCCCCCGTCAATCTCAAGACCTTGGCGGATCTCTTGGTCGCCGTGGGCGGCGGAAGCTACCGGCTGCGCCGCTTTCCCGACGACCGAAAGAAAATCGACATCGGTGATTTTTATGCCGACGATCGCCTTCTTCGCGAAACGCTCGGCTGGCGACCCCGCTCCAGTCTCAAGCAGGCCTTGGCGCGAACCCTCGCCTACTACCGCAAGGAGGGCGCGTACTATGTTTGAGCTTCTCTTGTTACCTCTCCCGATCGTCTTGTTGCTCTCGAATCCCGGCCGGCCGCGTGGGGATAATGAGTAGGCGCGGTATCATCTTTCCGCGCGATGCTGCTTCCTGCTGATCCGAAGGCCGAATTCCTCTCGTTTGCGCCCCAAATCCGGGCGGCGATCGAGCGGGTGTTGACCAGCGGCCACTACATCCTCGGACCGGAGGTCGAGGCGTTCGAGTCCGAATTTTCCCGCTACCTAGGCGGAGGGCAGGTGATCGGTGTCGCGAACGGCACGGAGGCCATTGAACTCGCCTTGCGGGCCGCGGGGGTGGGACCGGGGGACCGGGTGGCCACTGTGGCCAACACGGTCACTGCCACCGTCTCGGCGATCGAGCAAATCGGCGCCCGCCCTGTATTCGTCGAGATTGATCCCGCCACGCTCGTCATGAGCCTGCCTGCCCTGCAGGCCATCCTTGCGGGCACCGTGGTCAAGGCGGTGATTCCGGTCCATCTGTACGGGCATCCGGCCGACATGCCCGGCATCATGGCGCTCTGTCGGGCGGCAGGCGTTGTGGTGATTGAGGATTGCGCCCAGTCGCACGGTGCCCGCGTGGGGGGGCGTCACGCCGGAACCTGGGGTGACTATGCGGCATTTAGTTTTTACCCGACGAAGAACCTGGGGGCCTTGGGCGATGGGGGTGCGGTGCTGGCGAGCCAACCGGAGGGCGCGGACCGGGTGCGACGCCTGCGGCAATATGGCTGGCGCCAGCGCTACATTGCGGAAAGCCCGGGTCGGAACAGCCGCCTGGACGAGCTGCAGGCCGCGATCCTTCGGGTAAAGCTGCCGTTCCTGGATGCCCTCAACGCGCGGCGTCGCCTGCTGGCCGCGGCCTACGAGGAACAGCTGGCGAGTCTGCCGCTTCGGCTCCCGGCCACCGCCGCGGGGGTTGAGCCGGTTTATCACCAGTACGTGATCCGCACGGACCGGCGCGATGCGCTGCGGGAGGCATTGCTGCCCCAGGGGATCACGTGCGGGGTCCTCTATCCGGTGCCGATCCATCGACAGCCTGCATACGCCGATCCCGACCTTTCGCTGCCCGAAAGCGAGCGGGCCTGTGCCGAAGTTCTCTGCCTGCCGTGCCATCCGGGAATCACCGAGGCGGATGTAGAAACGGTTGCGCGGGCCATCCGGACATTCTTTGCTCGCTGATCGCCATGGCTCCCGCCCCCGCGCTCACCTTCGTCATTCCGCTCTACAACAGCGCGGACACCTTGCGGGCGGTGATCAGCGACATCGAGGCCCTGGTGGTCGACGGGGGCCACGAGATCGTCCTGGTCAATGATGGCAGCCGCGATGGCACTTTCGCGCTCTGCGCCGAGCTGGTGCGCGGAGCCCGGGTTCCGATCACGGTGGTTGAGCACGCGCGCAATTATGGCGAGCACAACGCCGTCCTGACCGGCTGGCGGCACGCCCGGGGCGCCTATGTCGTCAATCTGGACGATGACGGCCAGAATCCCCCGGCCGAGGCGCTCAAGCTCTACCAGCATGCCTGTCGGGAAAAATTGGATGCGGTCTTCGGCCACTACGCGGAGAAGCGCCACTCGGCCTGGCGCAACTGGGGCAGCCGGCTGACCAATGCGATCACCGACTGCGTGCTCGACAAGCCGAAGGGCTTCTACCTCTCAAGTTTTCGCTGCGTGAGCGCGTTGGTGGCGAGGGAGGTCGCGGCCAACACGGGCCCGTTTCCCTACATTGACGGACTGATCCTCCAGGTGACCCAGCGGATTGGCTCGGTCGAGGTCCGGCACGCGGATCGATCGGCGGGCACCAGTGGGTACACCTTGCGCCGACTGGTCCGGCTCTGGCTGAGCACCTTCATCAATTTCAGCGTCATGCCCCTGCGGCTGGCCACGCTGCTCGGCCTTGTGATGGCCCTGGGGGGATTCCTGGGGATCGGGGGCGTGCTGGTTTGGTGGTGGACCGGCGCGGGGCCGGCCTTCGGCTGGGGCTCCCTCATGGCGGGCCTCCTCTTGTTTTCCGGCGTCCAATTGGTGATGCTCGGCATGATCGGCGAGTACCTCGGCCGCATGTTCCTGACCATCAACCAGCGTCCGCAGTCCGTCGTGCGCGAGGTCCTGCGCTCGAGTTAGCCTGGCCCGGGCTGGTCAGGGAAGAGCTGCTGCCAGCGCGCGAACTCCTGCGCGAAGGCGGCCTTGACGCCGGAGGCGACGAACCCGGGCACCTCGCGCCGAAGGCCGGCGAGGTACAGCAGTCCGGCCATCGCCTGTTCCCAGCGGCGATCACTGGTGGTCCGTCCCCACTCCCGCAGGAGGTACGCACGGCACCATTCGGGCGCAGCGAGCGCGGCCAATTCCCGGTGCCAGCGGCGGGCGAGCCGGTAGCTGTTCTCCTCGTCGCGGCTCTTGCGGCCGGGGGAAGCACTCACGCAATGGCGGACCACACTGCGCAAGGCAACGGCATTGATCAGGCCCTGCGCGGAAGCGCGAAAACAGAGGTCCACGTCCTCGCCTCCGTTGCGGAAGCCCTCGTCGAAGCCTTCCAGCCGGGACCAGGTTTCGCGTCCGACGATCACACAGGCGGCGGTTACGGCCGGAACCAGTCGGAAGCCACGCCAGGCGGTCTCGAGGGAATCGAGGTCGTGGCGATGCGCGGGCTTGCCGTCAGGACGGATGAGCATCCCGGCGTGATCGATGTCTCCGGTGCGGGTGTTGCGCTGGACGTTGCCCACGAGGCCCGCCTTGGCTCCTAAAGACCGATGGAGGTCGATCAGGGGTTCGAGCCAGCCCGGTGAAAATTCCAGATCGTTGTTGAGCAGGACCAGCTGGGAGCCGCGCGCTTCGCGGACGCCGCGGTTGTTGGCGCCGGCGTAACCGAGATTATTCGCGTTGAGCAGCACCCGAAACGGGGCTTCGAGCGTGGCCAGCCAGGCACGGGTACCATCCGTGCTGCCATCGTCGACGAGGACGATCTCATGGCTGAGGTCGGCCGGGATCGTCTCCTGGAGCGTGCGCACGCAGGTGCGCGTCAGTTCGAGGCAGTTGAACAGGGGGATGACGAAGGAAACCTGCACCACGGAGAGGCTGGAGGGCCCGGCCCTTGGTGGAAACGCCAAACCGACGTCCTCAGGCCAGAAGGCGGCGCAGGTAGTCGCCGTAGGACGACTTGCCCAGCTTGCGCACATTGGCCTCGAGCCCGGCCCGGTCGATCCAGCCCTGCTGATAGGCTATTTCCTCGAGGCAGGCGATCTTCAGGCCCGTGCGGTTCTCCAGCACGTGGACGAAGGTCGCGGCTTCCACGAGGGAGTCGTGCGTCCCGGTGTCGAGCCAGGCGGTTCCGCGACCGAAGAGCTCGACGTGCAGGCGGCCCTGTTCGAGGTACAGTCGGTTGAGATCGGTGATTTCGAGTTCCCCGCGTGGCGAGGGCTTCAGGCCGCGGGCGAGATCGACGACGTCTCCGTCGTAGAAGTAGAGCCCGGGTACGGCGTAGTTCGACTTGGGCACCTTGGGCTTCTCCTCAAGTGAGACGACGCGCCCGTCGCGGGCGAACTCGACCACGCCGTAGGCCGTTGGGTTGGCCACATGGTAGCCGAAAATGGTGGCGCCGGTCGACCGGGCGGTCGCACTGAGCAGCGACTTCATGAAGTCGGCGCCGTAGAACATATTGTCGCCGAGCACGAGGGCGGAGGTCTCGCCGGCCTTGAGAAAACCGCAGTCCGCCGCGATGTGAAAGGCCTGGGCCAGGCCATCCGGGCTGGGCTGGGCGGCATAGCTGATCTTGATGCCGAACTGGCTTCCATCGCCGAGTAGCCGTTCAAACAGGGGCAGATCCTGCGGAGTTGAAATGAGCAGCACCTCCCGGATGCCGGCAAGCATCAGCACCGACAGCGGATAGTAGACCATCGGCTTGTCGTACACCGGCATCAGCTGCTTGCTGACCGCGATGGTCAGCGGGTAGAGCCGGGTGCCGGATCCACCGGCGAGAATAATGCCTTTCCGGGATTGCGGAGGGGTGATGGCGGACTGCGGAGTGGATGCGCTCACGGAAAAGTGGGTTTAATAAAGGGTGTGACGCGGGGCGGGTCATTCCGCAATCCGCTTTCCTAAATCCGCAACGGGATCAATTGCCGGTGCCAAGGCGCTCGCGGGAGTACTTGCGGGCGGTGATGTCGGCGGCCCAGGAGCGATGCTCGAGGTACCAATCAACCGTCTTCTCGATCCCGGTCGTGAAGTTCTCCTGCGGCCTCCAGCCGAGTTCCTGCTGCAGCTTGTCGCAGTTGATGGCGTAGCGGCGGTCATGGCCGGGGCGATCGGCGACGTAGGTGATCTGGTCAGCGTAACGCCCGCCGCCTGCCCGGGGAGCCTTGCGGTCGAGCAGGGCGCAGATCGTGTGGACGATCTCGAGGTTCGGCTTCTCGTTGAGTCCGCCGACATTGTAGGTCTCGCCGACGCGGCCCTGGCGCAGCACGAGCCAGATGGCGGCCGCGTGGTCCTCTACGTACAGCCAATCGCGGATTTGCTGGCCGTCGCCGTAGACGGGCAGCGGTTTGCCCTCAAGGGCGTTGAGGATCATCAGCGGGATGAGCTTCTCGGGAAAATGGAAGGGGCCGTAGTTGTTCGAGCAGTTCGTCGTCAGCGTGGGCAGCTTGTAGGTGTGCTGGAAGCTGCGGACGAAGTGATCGCTCGCGGCCTTCGAGGCCGCATAAGGGCTATTGGGGGCGAAGGGCGTCTCCTCCGTGAACGCCGGATCGGTCGGCGAAAGCGTGCCGTAGACCTCGTCGGTGGAAACGTGGAGAAAGCGAAAGGCGGTCTTTTTATCGGCCGGCAGCGCAGACCAATACCGTCGGGTGGCGTTGAGCAGG
>CAMAXB010000040.1 GCA_945862035.1 Opitutus sp. GAS368 | reverse complement strand
AAAAGTATGATAAACTGATGATGAACATGCGTTTGATTGGCAAATCTGCAGGGCGGGCGGACAAAGGTCCGAAGGGAGAGTGAAAGAACGGGGCGATAGCGAAGAACGATCGGGGAAGAAGACGCAGTAACGTGTAAGCAAAATGGGGTTTCAAGAGCAACTTTCCAACAAGTTATTCACAGCGGGACTGCGGATAACTTTCGTCCCACTTTAGGGTTGCCAATCCAGCCGATTGCGCCGGACCGGGCGGGCCACCCGAATCTGTAACGAGACCAACACTACAGGGCTCGAATTGTACGAGCGAAAGGCCCTGGATCGGGCTGAGGTGACGGTAGTGTGACGGCGGTTACGGCGCCGTGGCCGGATCCGGATCCACCCACTTTCCGTGCTCCCTGATCAGGGCGATCAGGCGTTCATCGGCCTCACTTTGGGGCAGGTTGTACTGCACGCAGTTCTTGCCGACGTAGAGATTGATCTTTCCCGGGGCGCCGCCGACGTACCCGAAGTCGGCATCCGCCATCTCACCTGGGCCGTTCACGATGCAGCCCATGATCGCAAGCTTCACCCCCTTGAGATGGCCGGTCTTCTCGCGGATGCGCTGCGTGGTGGTCTGCAGGTCAAAGAGGGTGCGCCCACAGGAGGGGCAGGCTACAAACTCGGTCTTGGAGATGCGGGCCCCTGCGCCCTGCAGGAGGTTGTAGGTGAGCTTGGTGGCTCGCGTGGGGTCGGGCTCGGTCTCGACACTGACCAAGTCCCCAACGCCGTCGCACAGCAGCGAACCGGACAGGATCGACGCTTCCAGCAGCCGGGAAAGGAAGCTGGGGTCGGGCTTGAGCGCGACGTCCGCCGTGTTGCGGATCCAGAGGGGCGCGCGCGATCCGGCCTGCTTGAGCGCCTCGACGAGCGAGCGGTAACGGCCGACGGGGTGGAAGCCGGAGGCCACCGGCCGAAGGTCAGAGACCGCAGAGGAAAGGGTGACGATCAGGCCCGCATCGCCGAGGGTCCTCAGGGTGGGTGCCAGCTGGGTGATTGCTTCGGCGCTCGCACCGAGCGCGAGCACGTGGTCGTGGCTTCGGACGAGGGTGGTCCACGTGGTGAGAGCGGCGGCGTCACCTGGACCGAATTCGCGCAGGATGACGATCCTGGCCTTGGCCGCGGTCAGGACGGGTGCGAGGTCCGCAGGGGTGAGCGGGGGAGCAAGTTCGAGGACGAGGAACCGGTTCGTCAGCCCGGCGGTGGCGGCGGGCAGCGCGGCGAGGTCGGTGGTCGAGGTGATGGCGACGAGTAGACCCTCGGCCGGTGTGTCCTTGAGCCGGGGCGAGGCCAGCTCGGCCCCGGCCGCGGCCAGAGCGGCCACCGAGGCGGTGCGGACGATGACCTGCGGGGGTTGCCCGGGCCCGACCACGCAGTCCGCCGCTAGCGCGACTTTCGCGGTCTCGCGCTTGTTGAAGTGGAAGGGATCAATCGAGTCGTCTGGCGCCGACTCGAAATGACCAATGACCGATGACGAATGACCAATTGTCGATCCCTTGCCGGCCCCATTGGTCATTGGAAATTGGTCATTGGCCATTGTCTCCGGCGCGGTGCGCCAGAGACTCATTGCTTTATCCGCCAGCGCGCGCGCGACCGGGATCTCGTACACGCTGTCCTCGGTCAGCGAGACGCGGAGCGTGTCCCCCAAGCCGTCGACGAGGAGGCTGCCCATTCCAATGGCGCTCTTGATCCGGCCGTCCTCGCCATCGCCGGCTTCGGTCACGCCCAAGTGCAGCGGGTAGCGCATCCCCTCGCGATTCATCCGGTCGACGAGCAGGCGGTAGGCCTCGATCATGACCTTCGGATTCGATGACTTCATCGACAAAATCATCTGGTCAAAGCCGTGGGCGGCGCCGATGCGCAGAAACTCCAGGGCGCTCTCGACCATGCCGAGCGGGGTGTCGCCGTAACGGTTCATGATGCGGTCGCTCAGGGAACCGTGATTGGTGCCGATGCGCAGCGCCCGGCCCAGCACCTTGGCGCGCTTCACCAGAGGAGTGAACGAGTCGTGCAGCCGCTGCAACTCGCGCTCGTAGTCGGCATCCGTGTACTCGCGGACCGCGAACTTCTTTTTGTCCGCATAGTTGCCCGGGTTCACGCGGATCTTCTCCACGTGCTCGACGGCCTCCATCGCGGCCTGGGGCAGGAAGTGGATGTCGGCCACGAGCGGGACGTGACCGAAGCCCGCGGCATTCAGGCCGGCCCGGATTTCCTTGAGGCACCTGGCCGCCTGCACGTTTGGCGCCGTGATCCGCACGATTTCACAGCCGACCTCCGCGAGGGCGACGGATTGCTTTACCGTGGCCGCGACATCCTGCGTGTCGCTCGTTGTCATCGACTGGACGCGGAGGGGATTGTCGCCCCCGACGCCGACCGATCCGACCTTCACCTCGAGGGTCGGGCGCCGCAGGGTCTGAAAACGGGAGAGGCTGTAGGACATCGGTAAGGAAGTGAGAACGGGGACGGGACGCGTGACAAGAACCGGGCGGCGCGTGGTGCGCTTCGACCGCGGCCACCCCATCCCTCGGCTTCGTTACTTGCCCGTCGCGGGTGCCGTTTCTTCCCTCGGTGGGGGCGGCGTCACATCCCGCACGATCCGGCGGATATCGAAAAAGCTGACGTAGAGAATCATCGAAAATAACAGCACCATGAACACGCTCTGGGTCGTGACGATGAAGTTGGCCGGCAGCGCCTGCCCACGGAGACGACCAATGGTGGCAAACAGCATGTGGCCGCCGTCGAGGACGGGAATCGGCAGGAGATTGAAGATCGCGAGGTTGATGTTCACGAGGATCGTGAACCAGAGAACCATCCGGATGTCGGCTTGGGCGGCGAGGTGGAAGACGCGAATGATGCCGACCGGACCGCTGAGCTTGGAGATGCCGATGTCGGACTGCGGATTGATCAGGCTGCCCAGCGTGCGAAAGGTCATGCTCACGTGGGCGGTGAACTGCTTGATCGGATTCGGGAAAATCATCTGCTGATCCGTCGTCAGGGCGACGCCGAGCTCGGCTGGATCCTTGGCCCCGGCGGCGGCGGGTAGCGTCAGCGGGAGGGTCTGATCGCCTCGCCTCACGCCAATGGAGATCGCGCGGGCGCGGTGGGCCGTCAGGTATTCGACATAGGTCTGCACATTGAGCACCGGGGTCCCGTCCAACGTCAGCAGGCGGTCCTGAGGCTGCAGGCCAATCTGCGCGGCCACTGATCCCTCCTCGACGGAGTAGACCACCAGCTCGTAGGCGGGTGCGATTCCGACCCGGCGGACCTGCTCGTCCCCGGAGAGCAGGGGATGGATCACGACGTCCTGGAGCTGGCCATCGCGCTCAATTGAAAATGTCGACGTCCGGCGTCCGTCCGCGGTGCGGCCGGCGCTGGTGACGAGGGTCTGCATGAGTTCCTGCCAGTCCGCGATGGGGCGGCCGTCGATGGCGCGCACCGTGTCACCGAGCCGGAGCCCGGCAACCGAGGCCGGGCTGGGCACTTCCGTACCGTCGGCGAGGGCCAGGGTCGGCACGATGTACCCGATGCGGGTGGTCGCCTGATCGCTGCTGGTGGGCTGGCCGGCCACCCAGATGATGCAGGCCAGAAGGAAGGCAAAGATGAGGTTGAACGTCGCCCCTGCGCCGAAAACGATGATCTTGGTTGAATAGCTAATGGGGGCCAAGCGCTTGAGATCAGCCTCCGTCTCCCCCTCGATTCCGCGCATGTCGGCCAACTGGGGCAGGGAAACGTAGCCGCCGAGAGGCAGCCAGGAAAGGCGGTACTCAACCCCGTCTTTCCCCTTCCAGGAGAAGATCTTGGGCCCGAAGCCGATGGAGAATCGATCGACGTGAACCCCCCGACGCCGGGCGGCTAGGAAGTGGCCGAGTTCGTGGACAAAAATGGAACCACCGAAAAAGAGAACGATGAGGAAAATCGTCCAGAGGTTGGAAAACAGCGCGGTGATCAAGTCCATGTGGGTGGGAGGGCTGATCTTGGCCCGGCCCGCGCCGTCAGTCAAACCCGCGGGTCACTGCGGGCCGCTAAAATGCGGTGAACGTGCGCCAGAGCCGGACGATGGACCGCCGATCAGCGCTGGCTCAAGGCCGCCGTGGCCACCCGGCGGGCCTCGCGGTCGATCGCCCGGACGGCGGCGAGGTCGCCTGCCTCGGCGGGTCGACAGGCATCGAGGGTGCGTTCGACCACGCGGGAAATGTCGAGGAAGCTCAGCCGGTGATCGAGGAATGCGGCCACCGCGACTTCGTTGGCCGCATTGTACACGGCGGGCGCGGCTCCCCCGGCCTGCATGCAGGCCTTGGCGAGGCGCAGCAGGGGAAAGCGGGTCTCGTCCACCGGGCGGAAGTCCAGCTGCAGCAGCTGGTCGAGGCCGAGGGGAGCCTCCACGCCCTTGGCCCGGTCGGGGTACAGCAGCGCATGCTGGATCGGGAAGGTCATCGAAGGGGGGCAAAGCTGCGCGAGCATCACGCCATCGGTGAACTCGACCAGGCTGTGCACGATGCTCTGCGGGTGGAGCACCGCCTGACACTGATCCGCGTGCAGGCCGAAAAGGCACTGCGCCTCGATCATTTCGAGGCCCTTGTTGGCCAGCGTGGCAGAGTCGACCGTGATCTTCGGCCCCATCGCCCAGTTCGGGTGCTTGAGGGCATCGGCCGGGGTCACGTCGCTGAGTCTTTCCACCGGCCAGTCGCGGAAGGCCCCGCCCGAGGCCGTCAGGACAATGCGGGCCACGGTCGAGGGTGTCCGGCCCTCCAGGCACTGAAAGAGGGCATTGTGTTCGCTGTCCACGGGTAGCAGCCGTCCCTTGCTGGCGCGGGCGGCGGCCATGACAAATTTCCCGCCAAGCACGATCACTTCCTTGCTGGCCAGGGCGAGGTCCTTGCCGGCCTGCAGCGCCGCCAGCGCGGGCTCAAATCCCGCCGTGCCCACGACTGCAAGCAGCACAAGGTCCGCCTCGGGCAGTGTGGCCAGGGCGATCAGCCCCTCGCTGCCCCGGTGCAGCCTGATCCCGGCCGGAAAAAGTCCGGAACTCGCGGCGGCGTCGGCGGCGGGCCCGTCGAAAAGGCCGACATGGCGCACGCTGGGAAAACGTCGGGCGATGCCCGCGAGGGAATCCAAGCGGCGGTGCGCCGCCACGGCCACAAGTTCAAGACGGCCCGGATGCGCGGCGATCACGCGCAGCGCGCTCTCGCCGATCGAGCCGGTGGCGCCCAGGAGGACGACGCGTTTGGGGCGGGGAGGGAGCGGTGACATCGTACAAGGTTCGGCCCGGTCGACCGGGGCCGGTCCGGGCGTGGGCCCAGTCTACAGCAGGGCGAAGATCACGGAGCCGACCGGCGCCGTCAGGATGAGGCTGTCGGAGAGGTCAAAGACCCCGCCGATCCCCGGAATGGTTTTGCCGGCGTCTTTTGCGTCCGCGCGGCGCTTGATGATCGATTCGACCAGATCGGAAACGATCGCGAGCGCCGCGATGGGGAGGGCGATCACGGCGGCCAGCATGGGCGTGAGCCCTGCCGGCAGGTGGCTGGCGCCGAAGTAGGCGAGGGCGGCGCCAACCAGGGCGGACGTCAGCAGCCCGCCGACGGCCCCTTCCCAGGTCTTCTTCGGACTGATGTTCGGCGCCATCTTGTTTCGGCCGAAGGCAAGGCCCGCCAGCAGGGCGCCGACGTCGCAGAACTTGGACACGGCGATCAACCAGACTCCGAGCAGCACCCCGGTCTGGGCGGTGGGTCCCTCGATCAGAAGAATACGGACGAGGAAGTGCAGCATGAACGGCACGTAGATGACGCCGAAGAGGGTCCAGCCGAGCGTCTCCACGCGATTGTGTGAGTCGCGCTCCCCGAGGATGCGGATCGAAAAGACGATGACCGAAAGCGCCACCAGTTCGAGCGTTCCCGCGCCGTAGGGTTCGAGGTACTTGGGCGCGAGGGTCAGGAGGATCCCAAGGACAATCCCGAAGCGATCGAAGGGATCGACCCCGAATCGCCGGACGAGCGAATAGAACTCACGCAGAGTCAGGGCGGAGATCAGCGTGACGAGCCAGACGCCGCCGGTCTTTCCGAATACACCGATGCTGACCAGAACAATGGTCCAGAGAAGCAGGGTGCTGAAGATGCGTTGGCCCACAAGACGATCGAAACAACAGCGCGAAGCGCCTAACGCGGGGTGGAGGCCGGGTTGATCTGCGCGCTCGTCTGGCCGAACCGTCGTTCACGCTGGGCGTACGCTGTGACGGCGGCGGCGAGGTCGGCCCTCGTGAAGTCCGGCCACAGCACGGGCGTGAAGACAAACTCCGCGTAGGCGGCCTGCATGAGGAGGAAATTGCTGACGCGGGTCTCGCCGGAGGTGCGGATGACCAGATCGGGATCCGACAGATCGCTCGTGTACAGGTAGCGGCTGAACGTGGCCCAAGAGTCGTCGTTGAGCTTCTCCTTGCCCGCCGCCACGGCGGCCGCGTAGGCGCGCGCCGCGTCGATGACCTCGGTGCGGGCTCCGTAGTTAAGGGCGAGGACCAGGGTGGAGCCCGTAAAATGGGCCGTGGCGGCGACCGTGCGCTCCAGCTCCGCCCGTACGCCGGGCGGAAGCTCATGCGTCCGGCCGATGGTGCGCAGGCGGATCTGATTCTTGATCAGGGTCGCCGTCTCCTTCTTCAGGAAATACTCCAGCAGGCCCATCAGCGCACCGACCTCATCCGGCGGACGTTTCCAGTTTTCGGCGGAAAAAGCGTAGAGCGTGAGGGTGTGGATGCCGAGCTCACGGGCGGCGTCAATAATCGCCCGAACCGTCTCCACGCCACGCCGGTGTCCCTCGATGCGCGGCAACCCGCGTTGCTGGGCCCAGCGACCGTTGCCATCCATGATGATGGCGACGTGGTGGGGGGTGTTGGCCGGAGCGCTCGACATGCTGGGAATCAGGAGAGTTAGGGTAGCCCAGCGGCGTTTGACAAGGGGGAAGGGAAGTGGTGCCGCGTTCAGCTCATTTTAAGACAGGTTGGATCGACGTTTGACGGCACGACCGGGCCGGCCAAAGGTGGGTTTCGTGGCCCTCGTTCCCCTGTCTCCCACCGAAATCACCACGGCCCTTACGGGGTTGCCCGGATGGTCGCTGGAGAAAGACGCACTGGCGCGTACCTTCGTGTTTTCTGACTTCCGAGAGGCCTTTGCCTTCATGACCCGCGTGGCCTTCGAGGCCGAGGATCTCGGGCATCATCCCGATTGGAGCAACGGCTACAACCGGGTGCAGATCCGTCTCTGTACGCACGATGCGGGCAACCAGGTCACGCGTCAGGACGTGGAACTCGCCCAACGCATCCACCGTTTGGCAGGCCATCGCTGACGCAGCGCCCTTTTCGCGTTGTGTCGCCCGGCCGCGCCCTGCGTTAGTCAGCGCATGAAAGTCGCGTTCATCAGCGGGACCAGCATCGTCAACTCAGACTTGTTTGCGAGCTGGGCGGTCCGGTCGATCGTCACCCCGTACGGCGAGGTGACCTACAAGACCAAGGGTGATCACGTGCTGATCAACCGGCACGGCTACGGCTTTCCCCTGCCGCCACACAGCATCAACTACCGGGCCAATATTCGGGCGCTGGCGGACTTGGGTTACACCGACATCGTCTCGCTGAACTCGGTCGGCTCGCTGAAGCCCGAGCTCTCGCCCGGCACCCTCGTTTCCTGCGCGGATTATGTGGGCCTCCAGCAGGGCCCGCAGACGTTCTACGACCATGAACTCAAGGGTGGGGCCCCGCGAATCGCCAATAACCTGATTCCGCTGATCAGGGAAAAACTGAGCCCCGAATTTACGATTCATCCGGACAAGGTCTATGTCCAGATGCGCGGACCGCGCTTCGAGACCAAGGCCGAGATCCGCATCATCAAGTCCTGGGGCGATGTCGTCGGCATGACCGCTGCGCATGAAGCCGACCTCTGCAGCGAGCTTGGCCTCCGCTACAACAGCCTCGCGATCATCGACAATTACGCCAACGGCCTGGAAGGCACCGAGATTGATTTCGGCAAGTTTAAGGATCTCGTGAAGGAGAATCAGGCCAAGGTGAACCGCCTGTTTGCCCGGCTGCTGGAGGTTTTGGGATAGGCGCCGGATTTTTGGGATCGGGGCTGGTGGATCCGAGGGTCTAACGGGACGGAACTCAGACCATGGCCACGAAAAACACGAAAATTGCCCGATCCGGCGGCGCACACCGTCCGAGCGCCCCACAAGGCGCCGTGAGATGGACGAAGCAATCCCCGGCCCCCTTTGTGTTTTTCGTGGCCAAATCCGAATCCGAAACTCGGGGCCTCAGGCTCCGAAGCCGCTGAACTCGGTGGCCAATGGCCCAAATCCGGTTCAGGTTCCTTTCATCACGTATGACTATTGGCATCCTCGGTCTTGGCATTATCGGCAAGGTCTGGGCGCGGCACTACGAGGCCGCCGGTGTGCTGGCCGGTGCATGGAACCGGACCCCGCAGCCGGATTTTCCGCGCTGGTTGTCGACGCCCCAAGCCGTTGCGGCGGCGGCGGACGTGGTCCAGATTGTTGTCGCGGATCCGCCCGCCGTCCGGTCCTTGCTGGGCCAGATCCTGCCCGCACTTGGACCAGGCAAGGTCGTCGTTCAGTCGAGCACCATCGACCCGGAAAGCAGTGAGGAATTCCGCGCTCTCGTGGCCGGTTCCGGGGCCCGTTATCTCGAGGCGCCCTTCACCGGGAGCAAGCTGGCGGCCGAGTCGGCGCAGACGATTTTCTATCTGGGCGGCGAGGAAACAGTGATTGCCGCCGTCGAGCCGGTCCTGAGCCGGATCTCGCAGGTCCGCCAGCGCATTGGCGATCATCGCCAGGCGGCGGCGCTAAAACTGGCGATGAACCTGAATCTGGCGGTGCAGATGCAGGCCCTGTGTGAGGCCCTGACCCTCGCGCGCCGCGCCGGGATTTCCGACGACGTGTTCTTTGCGGCGCTCGCCCGCAATGCCGGCTACTCAGGCCTCACCAAAGTGAAGGAACCCAAGCTCCGCTCCGGCGAATTTTCTCCGCAGTTCTCCGTCAAGCACATGCTCAAGGATGTGCGCCTCGCCTCGCGCATCAACGGCTGCAAGGACTTCCCCGCGCTCGATACCGTCCGCGATCGTCTGGCCGCCGCGGAGCGAGCCGGCTACGGTGACTTGGATTATTCCGTGCTCCTCAAGCTCCTGCAGTCTTCGGCGTAACGGGTGGTGAAGAGTCTCGCCCGCGAATCACGCGAATCTGCACGAATCCGGACCAGGAATCATCCGAAACGCTCCAGCCCGACCGACCCGCGGGCGGGCAAGGCCGAGCGGAGCAAGTCGCCCGCTACCAGCATCACGTGATCATCGGGCACGTTCGAATCGCGGGATGACTGTTCCGGAGCTGTAGGCGGGGACGTCGTCCCAGCCGTGTTTAATCCCGCGCGGTCGGGACGGCGGCGGGAGCGGAAGTCGCAACCGGGGTGCCGGTGGCCCGCTGTTGCTTCTGCCACCAGGTCTTGAGGATCGCCTGGGCGACGGGCACGGCGTAGCGGCCGCCGCCGGTCTCCTCGCCGGGCGTGTCACCCTCCACCATCACGGCGATGGCAATCTGGGGGTTTTCGACCGGAGCGAAGCAGATGAACCAAGCAAAGTTGATGATGCCGGCCGGCGTTTGCTTCTGGGCGGTGCCGGTCTTGCCCGCGATGCGCAGTCCGGGAATCCGCATGGAGGCCATCTGGGTGAGCGTACGGTAAGCGGTCCCGCCCGGCATGGACACGCATTCCTCCATGCCCAGAACGAGAGCGTCGTACTGCGCGGCCGGAAGGCCGATGGCCTCGGTCCGCTGGGGCTTCCGGTTGGGCTGGTAGATCAAGGTCGGGGTGGTGCGGGTCTGGCCGCGGGCGAAGGACGCGGTAAACGTGGCCATTTGCATGGGCGTCACATCGAGAAAGCCCTGCCCGATGGAAAAGTTGGCGGTGTCGCCGGGCTGCCAGGGGCCGCGTCCGGTCGCTTTCTTCCATTCCGGATCGGGTACCAGCATGCGGCGGGTTTCGTTGGGCAGCTCCACTCCGGTTCGCTGGTCGAACCCGAACCGGCGTGCTTCCGTCGCGATCACCTCGGGCGTGGTCTCGATCCCATGCTTGTAGAAAAAGACGTTGCAGCTCTTCGCAATGGCTTCCGCCAGCTTGATCTTCCCGTGGGCGTGGCCGTCGTGGCAGGGAAACAGGCGATTGCCGACCCGGTAGTAGCCGTTGCAGTCGACCTCGCTGTCGGGATTGACCCAGCCCGAGCGCATGCCGGCGAGGGCCGTGAGGATCTTGAAGGAAGAGCCGGGGGCGTAGGCGCCCTGAATGGCCCGGTTGAGCCAGCCGCCCTGCTCCTCGATCTCCTGAAACTTGGCGGTGGAGATGCGGGGGGAGGTTTCGTTGAGGTCGTAGGAGGGAACGTTGGCGAGCGTGAGAACCTCGCCCGTGTGCACATCGAGAGCGATTGCTGTGCCGGCCATCTCATTCTCAAGCAGCCTTGCCTCCGCCGCGAGCTGCAGATCGATATCGAGGCTGGTGGTGATGTTCTTGCCCTGCACCGGCACATGGCGGGCAAGGGGAGGCTCGATGCGATAGCCGGCGGGATCGACGCGGTAGATGGTGCCCCCCGTCTCGCCCTGCAGGACCGAGTCGTACTGGGCCTCCAGCCCGTCACGGCCGGTCGTGCCCTTCATCTTGAAGGTCTTGAGATCGGCACCGGGAAAGTCCTCGGCGACATCGATGTCGTCGATCTTGACCGAGCCGAGCGTGTGCGCGGCGGCCGCGCCAAAGGGGTAGGACCGCGTGCTGGAGGTGTAGACCTGCAGCGGCGAAGTGACGGGCAGCTGCTCGAGCAGCCGGGCGTACTCCGCCGGCTCAAGGTCATCAAGGAGCGTGAAGGGCAGCAGCAGCTGCGATCGGAAGTGCCGGGTGAGCGCCGGCGCATCGACCTCGCCGGTGCGGCCGAGGGCCTTGTTGATCACCCGGAGATAGCGGTCGACCACGGTGAAACGGGCGATCTGCTCCATCTGGGTCGCGTTGGGCAGATCCTTGTCACCCGACTCCCGATAGGCCCCGCGAATCTTGAGATATTCCCGGCGGAACTCGCTGCGCAGCTCGTCGAGGTACAGCACCACGGCGAAGCGCGGGCGATTGCCGACGAGCAGCTGGCCTTCGCGATCATAGATGTTGCCGCGCGGACCCGGCACGAGAATGCGCCGCTGGTTCTGGACCTTCTCGCGCTCCGCGTAGATCTCAGTCCGCAGCAGCTGGCGGTAGGCCAATCCGCCGGCGAGGACGGCCAGCAGCAGCAGGACCACCGGGTAGAAAAAAATCACCCGGGGGTTGTACCCCTTGTAGGCCTCGAAGAGGCCGCCGCCGCGTTCCGCAACCGTGTCCGCCATGACGCCTCCTACATCACGCCCCGCTGCTCGGTGCGCAAGCCCGCGCCCATGATTTCGACGGCCCGCTCCTGCAGGGCAAGGAACCAGGGCGTGATTGCCGCGAGCGCGACCTGGGAAAATCCGAGGTCCACCAGCAGGCGGCCCCAGACGATTCCGGGCGCGGGCGAGGCGCCGATCTGGGTGAAGGAAAAGACGAGGAACAGGCCGAGATTGGCAAGCAGGGCCACCAGCACGCCGATCACGGTCTCCTCCCGCGGGAACCGGTTGCGGATGTAGAAGATGATGGCGTGGGCCGTCGCAAACAGCAGGACGTGCAGGCCAAAGAACACGGGGGCGAGCGCATCCTGCAGGCCGCCGAGCAGGAGAACAGAAATCAGCCCCTCGCGGTAGCCGAGACGCAGCGAGGCGAAGGTCACCGCAAGCCCGCCCATCCAGAGTGAGACATAGGTGGGTGCCGCCGAGTGATTTACCTGGATGAGGAGGACCTCAAGAATCATTCCGCATAGCACCATCGCCAGAATCTGCCGGTTCGCCGCGCTCATGGATCGAAGGTCAGGGCATAGATGCACGAGTGCACCACCTCGCCGTCCAGATTGCGCCGATCGTTGTGCAGGATCGCCTCCAGCGGATAGCCGCTCCGCTCCGCGACCCGGCGGCTGGCGGCATTGTCGTGGTCCATCCGGATTTCCAGCCGACGAGCGCCTAGGCGGGTGGCAGCAAAGTCCGTCAGCCCGCGCACCGCCTCCGACATGTACCCCTGGCCGGAGCGGGAGGTGCGCAGCCAGTAGCCGATCTCGAAGCGCGGCACCTCCCAGTCCATCCGGTGCAGGCCGGTGGCCCCGATGAACTCGCCGCTGCTGCGCAGGAAAATCTGGAAAACCAGATCGGTTCGCAGTGCAAACTGGGCTGCCTTTTCGCGGATGAACGCCTCGGAGTCGGCGGGACTGGGGAGCATCCGTGCCCAGGGCATCCAAGGCTGCAGTTCAGCGTGGGACTCACGGATGGCGGTGTTGACGGCCGCGCCGTCCCCGGCCTGCGGGGCCCGCAGCCGCAGGCGGGCCGTGGTGAATTCGGAAGGAAAATCAATCAGCGCCGGGTTCATGGCCGGGGCGTTCCGACCGGCGGGATCTCCGGTGCAAGGGGGACGAGCACGGTGACCTCCGCCAACTCGGACAGCCGTGGATCCAGCTGCACCTCGCCGCTCTTGAACAGACCGTCCGTGCTGGGCTCCAGCCGAACCATTTGACCAATGATCAGCCCGGGCGGAAAAACGCCGCCCAGTCCTGACGTGACAAGCTTCTGGGGCGAGTTCGGTGCGGCGAAGAGATCGAGCGGTACAAATTCAACGACCCCGCGAGGTGCCGCGAACGCGGCATTCAGCCCGCCCTGGTAGCTGATGGGCCGCTGATCGCCCTCGACGCTCGCGGCCAGCCGCATGCCCGGGCTGGTGATCATCTCCACAACCGCGGTGTAGGCGCCGACCTCGGCGATGCGGCCCACCACGCCGCCGCTGAAAATGACCGGGGCGCCGACCGTCAGGTTGTAATTGCGACCCTTGCGGATCACGAGGCGCTGCCACCAGCCGTTGAAGTCACGCCGAACGACCCGTGCGGGTTCCGGCCGGTAGCTGTTGAAGGTGGGCAGGCTCAGCAGGCTCTCCAGCCGCGCGACCTCCGCCCTGAGCTCGCCGTTTTCCTGCACGCGCAGCTCGTAGGAGGCGGTCAGCCGCGCCAGATCACGGCCGGCCTCGATCAGGTCGTTCTGCGAGCGGGTCCGCAGCGACCAGTAGTCCTGCAGGTCGCGGACGTAGGAGGGCGCGAGTTCCAACGGCGCCTGGACCTCGAAGAAAGTCAGCCGGCTGAAGCGCTTGACCGCCGTCGGCACCAGCAGCCAGGCGATGACCACCATGCCAAGGAGGATGAACGGGCGGGCCTGATCGAAACGTCGTGGAAGCACGGCGGGCGGTAGGAGTTTCGAATTTCGATTTTCGAATTTCGATTGGGATCAGGCTTTCGCGCGAGCGGAAAGCCGTCCGGTTTGTCCGTGGCGCACCGTCAGATAAGAGCGCGTTGCCGCCCGGCCGCCAGACCTCTCGAGCGTCGAAGAAATCGAAATTTGAAAATCCAAATTCGAAAATCGCCTACGCGTGCTGCAGGACCCAGTTGAGGTCGCTGAGCACGGCGCCGGTCCCGTTGGCGACGGCGGAGAGGGGATCCTCGGCGATGATCACCGGCAGGCCGGTCTTGTCGCTCAGGAGCCGGTCGATTCCGCGGATGAGGGCGCCGCCTCCAGCCATGACAAAGCCGCGGTCAACGAGGTCGGCGGAAAGCTCGGGTGGGCAGCGCTCAAGCGTCGAGCGAACCGCGTCCACGATCGCCGCGATGGTGTCGCTCAGGGCTTCGCGGATTTCCTGCGAGGTGATGTGAATCGTCTTGGGCAGGCCGGCGACGGAATCGCGGCCCTTGACCTCCATGCTCAACTCCTCGTCGAGCGGGTAGGCCGAGCCGACGCGCAGCTTGATCTCTTCCGCGGTGCGCTCACCGATGAGGAGATTGTAGGCACGCTTCATGTAGTTGACGATGGCCGCGTCCAGCTCATCGCCGGCGATGCGGATCGACTTGGAGAAGACGATGCCGGAGAGGGAGATGATTGCGATCTCGGTCGTGCCGCCGCCGATGTCGACGATCATGTTTGCGGCGGGCTCATCGATGGGCAGACCCACGCCGATCGCGGCGGCCATGGGCTCGGGAATGGTGATGACATCACGCGCGCCGGCGTGCATGGCGGAGTCCTTGACCGCGCGCTTCTCGACCTCGGTGATGCCGGACGGACTCGCAATGACGACCCGCGGGCTCACGCGCAGAGCGTTGTTGTTCACCTTGCGAATGAAGTAGCGCAG
>CAMAXB010000039.1 GCA_945862035.1 Opitutus sp. GAS368 | reverse complement strand
AAGCCTGCCCCGGGGGCGACGCGCCTCCGGCACGGCGCTTGACGGTCTTGCTCGGCGTCAGGCATCGTGGCCTGATGATCCCAACGGATCCCAAGGTTTCCCGTGCGCGGCGGATGCTCGCGCTCAAGGCGGTAGTCGTCCTCGCCGTGCTCGGCGTGGCCGGTCTGTTCATGCTGCGCGGACTGGATGTGAAGACGCTGTACACCCAGACGCTGGATCTGATCCGCAGCTTCGGGCCGGTCGCGTTTTTCGGGGCCATGGCGATTCTGCCGGCGCTCGGTTGCCCGATCTCGATCTTCACCCTCGCGGTCGGACCGGTGTTCGGCGCTCAGCTCGGGTTGCCCTGGATTCTCGTGATCTCGGGCGCGGTGATCATGTTCAACCTGGCCTTTGCCTACTGGATTGCGCGCTTTGCGCTGCGTCCATGGGTGCAGTGGTTGTTCACCTGGCTGGGCTACAGCCTGCCCCAGGTGGCGACGGCGGATCGGCTGTCGCTCACCGTGTTGGTGCGGGTGACGCCCGGCCCACCTTATTTTGTGCAGAACTTCATCCTCGGCCTGACGGGTGTGCCCTTCGGCCTGTACATGACGGTCTCGAGCCTGATCTGCATCTCGTTCTCCTTCGCGTTCATTCTCTTTGGCGACTCGATCGCGCAGGGGAAGGGAAAGGTCGTGCTCCTGTCGATCTCCCTGTTTGTGGCGCTCTCGGTCGGAGTGCAGTTCGTGCGCCGGCATTTTTCGCGCCGCCGCGAGGTCAAGTAAGCCAACCGGAGACGATTTGCGGCCATGGCTCCTCCTGAAACCCCGGAAATGGATCTCGGCCGTTCCGGCTCGGTGGAGACGGTGACGCAGTTCACGCGCCGGATAAAGACCCTGCTTGAGGGCGGGCTGCGCGCGAGCTGGATTCGCGGCGAGGTGTCGAACCTCCGGGCCCAGGCCAGCGGGCATGTGTATTTCTCGCTCAAGGATGGTGGTGCGCAGTTGTCGGCCGTGCTTTTCCGCGGCGATGCGGCGCGGCAGAGCGTGGTGCTGCGCGACGGGCAGCAGGTCGTCGCGTATGGCGAGGTCAGCGTCTACGAGGCGCGCGGGCAGTACCAGCTCATCGTGCGTGCGCTGGTGGAGGACGGTGTGGGCCGGCTGCAGCGCGAGTTTGAGGCGCTGAAGCGCCGGCTGGCCGAGGAGGGATTGTTTGAGGAGTCGCGCAAGCAGCCGCTCCCGGCGATGCCGGCGACGATCGGGTTCGTGACTTCGCCCACCGGGGCTGCCGTGCAGGATTTCATCCGCATCCTGCAGCGCCGGGGCTGGCGTGGGCGGCTCGTGGTGCTCCCGGCCAAGGTGCAGGGCGAGGGGGCGGCAGCCGAGATTGCGGCGATGATCGAGCGCGCGCAGAAACTCGGAATCTTTGACCTGCTCGTCGTCGGCCGCGGGGGTGGCAGTCTGGAGGATTTGTGGGCCTTCAACGAGGAGGTGCTGGTGCGCGCGGTGGCGGCGTGCCCGATCCCGGTGATTTCAGCCGTGGGGCATCAGATTGATTTTACGCTGTGTGATTTCGCCGCGGATGTACGGGCGGAGACGCCGAGCGCCGCGGCGGAGCTGATCTCGAGCCTGCACCTCGCCTGCATCGAGCGCCTGCTCGCCGCGGCCGAGGCCATGGGGCGCCACGCGGAGGACGCGGTCGGGGACGCCCGGGATAAGACCTCCGGCCTGAAGGCGCGGCTGCGGCTGCTCGCGCCGGCGGCGCAAGTCGAGCAAAGCTGGCTGCGGCTGGATGATCTGCGCAACCGGCTTGGGTCGTCGCTGGTGCAGCGTGTGCAGCTGGCGCGAGGGCGGCTGGGGGAGGCGCGCGCGGGACTCGCGCAGCGCTCACCGGAGACGCGCGTGCAGATCGAATCCCATCGCCTGCTCGCCCTGTGGAAGCGCCTGCAGTCGGCCAGCCCGGCCTCGGTGCTCAACCGGGGTTTTGTGATCATGCGCGACGAGGCGGGGCGTCCGGTGCAGCGCCGCGAGGGGATTGCACCGGGCCAGTCGCTCGCCGCCGAGTTTGCGGACGGCGCGGTGCGGGTGAAAGCGGAGTAGGCCGCGGCGGGGAGTGCCCGCGAAGCACGCGAATCGGCGCGAATTCAAACCGGATTACCGCGAAATACACCAAACACACGAAAGCATCCAATATCTGGATCTATTTTCGTGTGTTTGGTGTATTTCGTGGTGGTCAACTCCGTTCTCCGCGTTTCCGTCGGCGCTAGTGCCGGCAGGCGCTGAGGCCGCCGCCGGAGGCAAGGAGGGTCCGAAGTGAAGGCTCGGGGGCGGGGACAAAGCATCGAAATGCAGTGAGCCAACAAGGGTGCCACTGCGCTTTCTGGCGCCTGCCTCGGTGCGCTAGTTGTACAGCCAGTACCGCCGGCTCTGCTGCTGGTACACGGCGGCCTTCTGGCGCCAGTCAGCGAGATAGGCCTGGAGATTGACCCGGGCACCGTCGCGCTTGAGGGCGCGGTAGAAATCCTCCGAGCCCATGTGCCGGAGGAAGCCGCCGGCCTGCGTGTCGGTCAGCAAGGCGACGGGGTTGGCGGGTTTATACCTGGCCGCAAGGACCATCAAATGGAAAGAGAGTTCGGTGGGGCGCCAGTCGTCCCAGTCGGTGACTTCGACGTAAACACCCGTCGCATTACGGCCGTCGGTTCCGGGCACGCTGACGCGGCGAAAGCCGAGGCCGGGGAGATTCAGCGATCGCAGGTCCCGCTCCAACACGTCGCTGCGGGTCGACGTGTGTGACAAGCCGCGAAAGGCGTGTTGGGCGCCGACGCCATGGCGGAAGCCGAGGTCAAATTTCTGGTTGGGATCGAAATAGGTGCCGAGCCCCACCATGGCGTAGCCGACGCACGCGGCAAAATCCTGCACATAGGGCGACGTCGGCACAAAGGTGAGCCCGGTCTCCGGCCAGCGCATGCTGCGGCGCCAGCCGCGCATCGGGATGACGGTGAGCTTGCCGGCGAGGCGGTGCTTCTCGGCGATGTTGAGGGCGTTGGGCACCTGCATGACGCCCGGGGCGTCCTTGGCCATGCGGGCGAGCTCGGCAATCGTCAGGCCGTGGACGTAGGGCACGCGAAACGCGCCGACATAGCTCTTCCATCGCGCGTCCAGCGGGGGCCCGTCGACCTTGAGGCCGCCGAGTGGATTGGGGCGGTCGAGCACGATGACCTCGACGTTGTTTTCAAAGCAGGCGCCCATCGCGTAGAGCATGGCGCTGACGTAGGTGTAGCTGCGCGTGCCGATATCCTGCAGGTCGATCACGAGGGCATCGAGCCCCTTGAGCATCGCGGGGGTCGGCTTGCGGTGCGTGCCGTAAAGCGAGAACACGGGCAGCCCGGTGCGCGCATCCTTGCGGTCCGGGATCTTCACCTCGGCCTTTTCATCGCCGTAGATGCCGTGCTCAGGTCCGTAAAGGGCCACCAATTGCACGCCGGGTGCGCGGCGCAGGACGTCGATCGTGCTGACGCCGCGGCGGTTCACACCGGCGGGGTGGGTGAGCAGGCCGATGCGCTTGCCCCTCACCGCGGCGAAGCCGTCGGCCTCGAGCATGTCGATGCCCAGCATCACGGGAGAGGCGGTGGCGGGGCGCGTGGCTGACGGCGCGGGGACCGTAACCGTCGGCGCCTTGAATGCCGTGGGAGCTTTGGCGGGCGCCTGCGCGGTCGGTCGGGTGGGGGCCTGCTGGGAACTTGTGGCGGCGCAGCCGAGGAAGCTTCCAAGCGTCAGCCCGAGCAGGGAGAGGATCGACAGGGAGCGATGCGAGCGGGGGCGGCCGGCCATGGCGTGGTTACTTTGTGATCGCGCGAACTCCCGTCGAGCCGGAACGGTGACGGCGTGCGAGAACCTTGAGGCGATGGGCCTCCGCCCTCGAAGCTCCGAAGCGCCACAGCAAATCGAGGACTCCACCCACGGCTGCGCCCGCGAGGATGCCCCCGAGCACCAGCGCGTTGATCGAGGTGCCCAAGCGCTGCGTCCACCGGATTTCCCCCGGCGGCAACGTCGCCGTTCCGTTGGCGGACGCGGGGTCGGTCTCGACAGCCGGTGCGGACGCAGCTGGCTCGGGCAGCGCGGCGGCGTCGATCACCCCGATGCTGTCGCCGAAACCGGACGCATTGATTACGGTCAGCCCGAGTTGGTAGGTCCCATAATAGAGTGGAGCGGCCGTGAAGGGATTGCTGATGAACTGCAGGCCGCCCAGGACCATGAAGTTGAGACGCAGCAACACCGCGCAGAGGAATGCAACGGGGATTTGCACGCCCATGACGGGCTGAAGGGCGAGGATTGATCCGACGTAGAGCGCAGGCCGCACGTAGGCCGACTTGAAAGACCACAGGAATGCCCGCTTGCGGGCCTCGGCGGCGAATCGGCCAACGATCGGATACTTGTGGAACAAGGCGCGCCGCGGCACGAAACGCAGCAGGCGCTTGGTGAAGCGAATGCGTGCGTGGTACTCCCCGGGGGTCATGCTGTGATCTTCGTTCTCCATGGAATCCCTACCAACAAGGCCCGCCGGACCACAGGCGCAACCCGATCCTCTGAATTGCGCGAAAAACTCCGCATTTCGGCTCAGAGCGCGGCCCGCACAGCCGCTTTCAGGCGGTCCCCGGTTTCCCGTAGCGCCTGAGCCAGCGGGGTTCCCGTGGGCGTGATCGGATGAAGGTGCAGGCTGGGTCGGCCCGCGGCGTCGACCTGGCCGGCAAAGACATGCACGGTCTTGCCCGCGGCCAGCGCGCGGGCGGCGATCGCTCCCGGCCCTTTCCCTCCGAGCGAACTCGAATCGAACCGGCCTTCGCCCGTGATCACAACATCGGCGGCGGCGATCCGACGGTCGAGGTCGAGCCAGTCCGACACCAGATCAAAGCCGGGTAGCAGGCGGGCGCCGAGCGCGGCCATCAGGCCAAACGAGATTCCGCCGGCGGCGCCGGTGCCCGAAGTGGTGATCAGTGACTCCGGCTGGTCGCAGTGCGCGCAGAGCAGGCGTGCGACCTTGGCGCTGAGTGCTTCGAGCCGTTCGCGGTCAGTCTCACGGAGGCCCTTTTGCGGGGCGAAGACGGTGGCCGCTCCTCGCGGGCCGAGCAGGGGATTGTCGACATCGCAGGCGATGAAGACGGGGGGAAAGGCGGCGGGTGGCCCGCCCTCAATCCGGGCGAGGCGGGACCAATCGGCCGGAAGCGCCGCGCCGAGGGACCGGCCGTCGCAGTCAAGAAAACGAAAGCCGAGCGCCTGCAGGGCGCCGAGCCCAAGGTCGTGCGTCGCGCTGCCACCAACTCCGAGCAGCAGGGAGCCTGCGCCGGCTTCGGCGGCGCTGCGCATGAGGCCGCCGGTCCCGGCCGAGGTGGCGGTCCAGGGATCGCGCTCGGCCTGGGGCACGAGGGCAAGCCCGCTGGCGGTGGCCATCTCGATGACCGCGACGAGGTCGCCCTGCCCGGCGAGGCGCGCATGGACGGCGGCAGGGATGCGGGCGCGAGGGACGGGTGCCCAGCCGGCATCCACGGGGGTCCCGCGGGGGCCGGTGACCGTGGTGCGCACCTCAAGCGTGGCGGTCGCCTCCGCCAGAATGCGGGCAAAGCCGTCGCCGCCATCGGTTAGCGGAGCGGATTCGATGATCCAGTCCGGGTGGCGGGAATGCAGCGCCTGCGTGGCGATCGCGCAGGCATCGTGGGCGCCGATGGCGTCCTTGAATTTATCAAAAGCGACGAGGACGCGCATGCCAACCGCCGATGGGTTTGCCGCGAAGGACTCAGGCCGGCCCGATGTAGGTGAAGCGCGGCGCCTTGCCGGTGGGCGTGTCGACCATGCTCATGAAGAGGTCGCGCGGACGCACCCAGAGGCCGAATTCGTCGTACAGTGGGCGATAGACCACAAACTCCTCCTCCGTCTCGGAATGGCGGGCGACGCCGAGGACAAGATAGTCCTTTTCCTTGTAGTGGCGGTAGCGTCCGGGTTGCGGACCGTCCGGGCTGACCGGAAGTGGGCGTTTCACAAAGGGAGAGGATGGAGAGAGCAAAGGGATGGATCAAGCTAAGCCCGATACGGTATTACCCCTAAGCTTGCGACGTTCGTGGGGTTCGTTCTGCTCGTCGCCATGCCCCCTGTTTTGCTGCGCCTTGAAACCCTGTCCGCCACGCCCTTGGATATCGCGCTGCACGCGCCTTTTGGCATCTCGGGCGGTGCGCAGGACGTCGCACGCAATGTGTTAGTCGCGGTGACGCTTGCGGATGGCACGGTCGGCTACGGTGAGGCCGCGCCCCTGCCGGCCTACAATGGTGAAACGCAGGCGCAGGCCCAGTCGGTGCTCGTGGCCGGGAAGGCGGCGGTGGAGGGGCAGGACGGGCGGGACTGGCGGGCAGTCGCGGCGCGATTTCGAGCGGCGGGTGGCGGGGCCTGCGGTTCGGCGCAGGCGGGTTTTGAGCTGGCGCTGTTGGATGCGCTCGCGCGCTCCGAGGGGCGTTCGCTGACGGCGTTTTTCGGCGGAGCGGAAACCGAACTGGAGACCGACATGACCGTCACTACGGGCACGGCGGCCGAGGCGGCGGACGCGGCGCGCGATATCCGGCGTCGCGGGATCCGGCTGATCAAGGTCAAGGTCGGCGGCAAGGGCGGGCCCGCGCTCGATCTGGCGCGGCTCTCCGCGATTCACGAGGTCGCGCCGGCGTCACCTTTGATCATTGACGGCAACGCCGGGCTCTCGCGGGCCGATGCGAGTGAGCTGGTCCGCGGTCTGAAGGCGCGGGGCATCGTGCCGGCGGTGCTCGAACAGTGGCTGGCGAAGGACGATCTGGCTGGGATGCGCGCACTCGGCGGCGAGTCGGGCTGGCCGGTGGCGGCCGATGAAGCGGCGTGCACGGCGGAGGATGTCCGGAAGATCGCGCGCGAGCAGGCTGCGCAGATCGTGAACATCAAGCTAATGAAGGCCGGTGTGGCCGAGGCCCTCGACCTCGTCGCGGCGGCGCGCGAATGTGGCCTCGGTCTGATGATCGGCGGGAACGTGGAGTCGATTCTGGCGATGACCGTGTCGGCGTGCTTCGCCTGCGGCTTGGGTGGGTTCAAGTATGCGGACCTCGATACGCCGCTGTTTTTGGCGACCAACCCATTCAACGGCGGCTACGCACTCGACGGCGGCCGCATCTCGGTGGCGCACATCACGGCCGGCCACGGCGTGGTGCCGTTGTAGCTGGCCTCGCTGAGGCCGGCTCCGAGGTCTGAAGGTGGGTGCCTAGATTTCGCGAAGCGAGAATCTCGGACACGTACCGGCCGCCCAGCGGGGCGGAACGGTAGAACGCGTTGCCCTCAACGCGTTGGCTTGGGGGTCGGTCGCAAAGGCAATTCGATCCAGCGCCTTGGGGGCAAGTCGCTCCACCGTTCTGCCCTGCCTACTTCGTCGCCAGCGTGATCTTGGAGATCACGTTGTGGACGCCGTCGGTGTCGAGGGCGAGGGCGACAGCGCGGCCGAGGTTTTCGGCGTTGGTGACCGTGCCCGCGAGCGTGACCTCACCGTCGCGGCAGTCGACGCGGATAGCCATGACCGACAGGTCGCGCTCAACGACGTACTTGGCCTTGATCACGGCGATGATGCGGGCGTCGGTGATTTTCTCGCCGGCAACCTTCGCCTTGGAGCGGACGATTTCCTTGCCCCGCGCGAGGTCGCGCTTGATCGCCTCGGTGTCGAGATCCCAGTCCTCGAGCTTGCGGGTGAGGGAATCGCGCGCGTCGGCAGCGGTCTCGCGGGCCTTGTCGGCAAGGGAGACCTCTCCGGCGCGGGGTCCGTTCTCGGCGGCGACCGGCGGGCTGTCCTTGTAGATGTACAGGCTGACGCCGCCCGCGATGGCACCGAGGAGGAAAAAGATAAAGGCGGTTTTCACAGGATAATGGACCGCAGAAGAGCGGATGGGTTCACGGAATATGGGATGTGATACAGGGTTTCGGCGCCAGGGAGGAACTAGAATTTTATCCGAAGTCCGCAAGGATCCCCTGAGAGCTGACCACCAGGGCAGCTGAACTTGCCGGCACCACGAACTGTTTCACCACGAAATACACGGAATACACGAAAGTCGGATCAGCATCCTGGGTTCGGAAATTTCGTGTGTTCCGTGTGTTTCGTGGTGATCCTCCGAGCTCGTGGCGATTCGCGTGATTCGCGGGCAGCTGGATGGCGTCTCCTCGTGGTTTCGAAAATGCGTTGAAGCAGGGGCGCGTGGGGTCTTCCCTCAACCGTCATGGCCGATTCGACTGTTCCCGTCCCGGTTTCTCCCGCGCCCCCGCCGGTCGCGCGACCGGTCGCGCTCGTGCTCGGGCAGTCCGGGTTTGAGGACCTGCTGGTGCGCGAGCTCACGGATGGCGGCGGCAAGGTGTTGGGCAAGGGCGGCGGCTGGGTCCACGTGGAGGGCATCGATCCGGCGGCGGAGTGGTGCTTTGCACACACGGTGCTGCGCGACCCGGTGGAGGTGACAGGTGATTCGGTCAACCAGCTTGCTGGACGCCTCGCCGACTGGTTTCTGGCGGCGATCCGAACCGAGCGAATTGAGGGCACGTGGCCGAGCCTGTTCCTAGCGGCGGCTGGACTGGATGGCCTGGGTCGGCGGGTCGACGGCGTGGAAAAGGCGTTCGCCGAGATCATCCGCAAGCGCATGTCGCGCGTGGCGAAGCTGGCGGTGGCGGAGGCGCCTCGCGGCGTCGCGGTGGCGACAGGGCTGTATGTGGTCTTTGTGGATTTCAAGCGGGCGCTGGTGTCGCGCACCGCGGCCTTCGGCGGCCAGCGGCGCATGGCGGACGATGACCAGGCACCCTCGCGTTCCTACCTCAAGGTGGAGGAGGCTTACACCGTGCTCGGCCGTGAGCCGGCCCCGGGTGAGACGGTGGTGGACCTCGGCGCGGCGCCGGGTGGCTGGAGTTACAGCGCGGCGAAGCGCGGCGCGCAGGTCATCGCGATCGACAATGGCCCGCTGAAGGGCGGCGCGCTGGATCACCCGCTGATCGAGCACCGTCGCGAGGACGCGTTTGGTTTCCGGCCCGCGGGTGGGGTGGTGGTTGACTGGATGCTCTGCGACCTGGTGGAAGATCCGCATCACGTGGTCCGCAACCTCATCACGCCCTGGTTGGAGCATCGTTGGTGCCGCCGCTTTGTGGTGATCCTCAAATTCGGCCGCGTCGACGCGATCGCCCTGCTGCGTGAAGTCACTGCCCCTGATTCACCCTTTGTGAAGCACACGACGATGCTGCGCGTCCGCCACCTGTACCACGATCGCGAGGAGTTTACGTTGGTGGGGGAGGTGAGCTCATGAGTGCGCGCCCTACTGAACTCCACCTCTGCGGCCTGGCCGCGGTGAAGGCGCGTTTCGAAAATGCGCCGGGCTCGATCGTGCGGTTGTTTTTTGACGAGGCGACCAGCCGGAAAATTGCGCCGATGTGCAAGGCGCTCGCGGCGGCGCGGAAGGTGTACCGCTGCGTGCCGCCGGCCGAGCTCGAGAAGATCAGCGGCACCTTGCATCACGGCGGGGTTGTCGCAGTGGTGTCAGCTCCCGCCTTGGTCTCTCCGACTTCCGCGGACATCGCGCGCTGGGCGCAGGCCCGTACGCCCGTCCTGCTCCTCGATCGGATCGGCAATCCCCACAATCTAGGCGCGCTCGCGCGAACGGCGGCGTTTCTGGGGGTTGAACACATCGTGATCCCCGCGCATCCGTCGGCCGCGGTGCCCAACGACGCGGCGTACCGCGTGGCCGAGGGCGGGCTCGAGCAGATCAAGGTCTGGCGGGTCAATGATCTCGCCGCCTTCGCCAAGGCGCTCGCGGCGGTCGGTTACGAGGTGAACGGCGCCGCCACGCGCGGCGGGCGGATCGATGCGCTCGCGCCGGGCGGCAAGCCCGTTGCACTCATCATGGGCAATGAGGAGCACGGGCTGGACCCCAAAGTCTCCGCCGCCTGCACGCGCCTCGTGACCATTCCCGGAACGGGCAAGGTGGAATCGCTCAATGTCTCCGTGGCCGGAGCGATTCTGCTGTACGCATTGCTGCGAGACCGCAGGTGAGTTAACCGCGGAGGACGCGAATTCGCGCGAAGGGATTCGATCCATCGAGCTGCAGACGTATTAACCACGGATGAACACGGATCGACACGGATTCAAACCATCGGATCTTGGATCCAATCCGTGTGCATCCGTGTTTATCCGTGGTTAAATTTCTGACTTAGAACGGATCGGAGTTTGGCCACGAGAAACGCGAAAAGGGCCGTTCCCCGTGCCCAAGCCGTCCGCGCGCCTATAGGCGCTTCGTGATTCTCCCGCGCCGCAGGTCCTCTCGTGTTTTTCGTGGCTAACCGGGTTGAGCCTCTGACCGCTTCCTCAAGGCACCGGCGGCGAGGCTGAAGGCCACGGCCAAGGGGAGGGGTTGACGGCATCCATGCGGATCGTCCGAACGTAATCCGCTGACGAGGATTGCTCTGGAGAGCGGATGGAATAGTCTCCCTCCCAAGCGCTCTCACTGCTGTCTCACCTGTCGTCAACCCCACCGCGTCATGCTCATTCGCTCCAAGAAAGATTGGGAACTCCCGGAGTCGGTCGTCACCGCTGAGGATCGGTACCGCCGCCGTAATCGCCGCGATTTTCTCAAGCACCTCGGCGTGGGCACGGCGGGCGCCCTGCTCGGCGGGCATTCCCTGTTCGGCGCCAGCGGCGGCTTCCCTTCGAGTGCGAACCCAGCCTACCTGCCCGGCGACCTCAAGGTTACGCCCTACGACCTCATCACGAGCTACAATAATTTCTACGAGTTCGGCCTCGGCAAGGATGAGCCCAAGGTGAACGCCAACATGGGCTGGATGAGCGAGCCGTGGACGGTCGAGATCGGCGGCCAGGTCCGCAATCCGCTCAAGCTCGACGTCAACGAACTCATCAAGAAGGTCGGCGGCATCGAGCAGCGCGTTTATCGTCACCGCTGCGTCGAGGCCTGGTCGATGGTCGTGCCTTGGGATGGCTTTGCGCTCTCCAAGCTGGTCGCGCTCGCCGATCCGAAGCCGGAGGCCAAGTTCCTCCAGATGACCACCTTCTTCGATCCGAAGAACGTCCCGGGCCAGCGCACCAACAATCTCGACTGGCCCTATCTGGAGGGCCTGCGCCTCGACGAGGCCAACAACGAACTCTCGTTTATCGCCACCGGCATTTACGGCCGCCCGATCCCGAATCAGAACGGCGCGCCGCTGCGGCTCGTCGTGCCGTGGAAATACGGTTTCAAGGGCGTCAAATCCATCGTGAAGTTCGACTTCACGACCCGCCAGCCGCGCAACACCTGGCAGGTCATGGCGCCGCAGGAGTACGGCTTCTACGCCAATGTGAACCCGAAGGTGGACCACCCGCGCTGGTCGCAGGCCACCGAGCGTGTCATCGGCTCCGGCTTCTTCGCTGGCAAGCAGGACACGCTCATGTTCAACGGCTACGAAAAACAGGTCGCGTCCCTCTACGGTGGCTTGGACCTGCGCAGGAATTACTGACGAGTTGCCCGCGAATCAGGCGAATCGGCACGAATTCACACTAATGGATTCGATCCACAGCATTTTTAAACCACGGATGAACACAGATAGACACGGATTCAAACCATCGGATCTTGGGTCCAATCCGTGTGCATCCGTGTTTATCCGTGGTTAAACTCCTCGGATTGAATGGATCGAGAGTCGTGTGAATTCGCGTCCATCCGTGATTAATCTTCATCGGAATTTCCCTTGATCGCATTCCTCGAAAACCTCCTGCGCTCCAAAGCGTTTGTGGTGACACTGCTTGTCCTGCCGGGCCTTTGGCCGGCGGTGCCGATTGTGCAGCAGGACGCGAGTGTCCTCGCCGATCCGGGCAAGTACATCCTGCACCACCTCGGTTTCATGGCCTGCGTGGTGCTCGCCATCGTGCTGACCTTCACCCCGCTGCGGGTACTTTTCCCCTCGTCCAAGCTGGCGCAGGCGCTCAACCGGCACCGCCGCCTCGTTGGTGTCACGGTGCTTGTCTACGCCGCGCTGCACCTGACGATGTACGTCATCTACGAGGGCGGGTTCGGCACGCTGATGAATGACATCAGCAAGCCCTTCATCCTGACCGGCATGATTGCCTTCACCCTCCTGCTCGCGCTGGCCGTGACGAGCTTCGACGCCGCGATCAGGGCGATGGGCGGCAAGCGGTGGAAGAATCTGCACCGCCTCGTTTACGTGATCGCGGGTCTGGCGGCCTACCACCAGATCGCGGCCGAGAAGATTTTCCCGCTGCAGGTGGTCTGGATCTTCGGCCCGGTGGTCATTCTTGAGATCCTGCGCATTCGAAAGCGGACCGCGAAAAAGACCGAAGCGATCCAGGCTTAGCCCGCGAATCACGCGAATCCGCGCGAACTCGAACCGGAGTTGACCACGGAATACACGGAACACACCGAAGGAAATCCGTTTCCTGAATCCGACCCTTCCGCGTGTTCCGTGTATTCCGTGGTGATGCCCTTCTGTGATTCCTGACGATTCGCGTGATTCGCGGGTCAATCAGGGCTGGTTTTTTCGGAGCACACGGCCGGGGCGGGCGTCGAGGAATTCGCCTTCTCGGATCACCGACTGGCCGTTGACCAGCACCTCGACCATGCCCTCGGCGTAGCCGTGAGGTTTTTCGTAGGTGCCGGTTTCACGGACCTTGGCCAGATCAAAGACGATCACATCCGCGATCGCGCCCGGCCGCAGCGTGCCGCGGTCAGGCATGCCGAACACCGCCGCGGGGAGCGCGGTTGCACCGTGGATTGCCTGTTCGAGCGAAAGCGTCTTCTCGGCGACCACGTATTTCTGGATCCGCCGGGCAAAGGGACCATAAGCGCGCGGGTGGGGCACGCCTTCGCCGAACACGGCGACCGCGCCGTCGGATGAACCCATGGTCCAAGGCTGGGCCATGAAGGCCTTGATGTCGTTCTCGTTCATGTTGTACGAGACGATGCCGGGGCTGCCGCGGCGGAGCAGGTCGATGGCGAGGTCCACCGGATCCATCAGGCGCTCACGGGCCAGGGCACCGAGACGCCTGCCGGTCACGGAGGGGTCAGGCGGGAAATTGCCGAGCTGGATGTTATCCGCGCCCGCGCGGCGCTTGAGGTTCTCGACCATTTCGCGGCGGATGTCGGCCAGCGTCTCGGGATTCTCGAAACGCTTGAGCAGGGCCGGGCGCCCGCCCTCCTGTGCCCAGGGCGGCAGCAAGGCGGCGGCGAGGCCCGTGGAGGAGGCCTCGTACGGGTATTGGTCCGCCCAGATCTCGAGACCCTCGGCTCGGGCCGCGTTGATGCGGTCGATGATCGTGGCGGACTCACCCCAAACATTGGGGCCGAGTGCCTTGATGTGGGTCACGATCCCGGGGAGCTTTGCCTCGCGGGAGACCTGGATGACCTCCTCCACCGACGCGACCACGCCGATGTTGTAGTCGCTCTCGTCGCGAATGTGGCTGGTGTGCACCCCGCCGAAGCCGGCGACCACCCGGGCGAGGGCCACGATCTCATCGGTCCGCGAGAAATTTCCCGGCGTGTAGAAGGGCCCGGACGAAAGCCCGTAGGCCCCTGCTTCCATGCCCGCGCGAACATGAGCCTGCATCGTTTGCAGCTCCGCATCCGACGGCGCGCGGTTTTCGAAGGCGAGTACCTCGATGCGCACGGTGTTATGGCCGATCAGCGGCGCGACATTCACGCCCGGGCCGGCGGAGACGAGGTCCGACATCTGCGCGGGCAGGTCGAGGGGGCCGCCGCCGTCGGGATTGATGAAGACGGTGGTGACGCCCTGGGTGACGATTGGGCGGACCCCCGCGCGATCCTTGATGATCAGTGCTTCGCCGGCATGGGAATGGGAGTCGATGAACCCCGGCGAAACGTAGAGCCCCTGGGCATCGATGAGTCGACGGGCGGTGGCCGTCGCGGGAACGGCCCCGACCTCGACGATGCGGTCGCCGTTGATGGCCACATCGGCCTTGCGCCAGGGCGTCCCGGTGCCGTCGAGCACCCGGCCGCCGCGGATGAGGACGTCGTAGGTCTGGGCCGAGACGACGGAGGCCAGGAGGGGGAGGGCCAGAAGCAGCGTTTTCATCGAAGCAGGGAACCGATTTTACAGGAGGAAACGGAGAGAACGGAGGAAGTGGGTGGCACCGGAAACTTTACCACGGATTTCACGGATAGCACGGATTTCATGCAACGCGCCTGATTGAAACATCGCTGGCCTCGCAGAGGCCGGCTTGCCCTGCCGAAGCCTTGGCGAAGGAGGATCCGGAGGTGGAGCGGCTTGCCCTCAAGACGCTGGATCGAATCGCCTTTGCCGTTGCGACCATGCCAGCGCGTTGAGGGCAACACGCTCCACCGCAAACTCCGGGCTCAGCGAGCCCAGCTACAACCAGCCTCAAAAACAAGCTGTGAAGAAGTTGACTCGCCGCCCGCAGCGAGACCCCCATTGTAACCCGTCGGACCCGCCCCCGTCTTACTCTCCCATGCCGCCCAAAGTCATTGTTCGAGACCTGCGCAAGCGCTACGGCGGCGTCGAGGCCGCGCGCGGGGTCAGCTTCGAGATTAAGGCAGGCGAGATCTTCGGTCTGCTCGGCGCAAACGGCGCGGGCAAGACAACCACGCTCGAGTGCATGCTGGGGCTGCGCGAGCCGGACAGCGGCACGATCGAGGTCTGCGGATTTGATGCGCGCAAGGATCCGCGC
>CAMAXB010000038.1 GCA_945862035.1 Opitutus sp. GAS368 | reverse complement strand
GGTCGGTCGGTCGGTCGGTCGGTCGGTCGGTCGGTCGGTCGGTCGGTCGGTCGGTCGGTCGGTCGGTCGGAAGGAAGGTCGGAAGGAAGCCACCGGGCCAGCGGCGGCGCATCAGACCGAATCAGCGCAGGGTTTACTGAAGCAGGCTCTGCCGCCCCGCGACAGGAGTACGTCGGGATTTCTCCCTTCCCGCCTCAAACGGAACGCTTAAATGGGGTGCCCGTGCCGGTCGCGGGCGGGGAGGCCTCGGGCTTGAGCCAGCGGCGGAAGGCGCGGAGTTCGGTCAGCGTGCCGACGACGAGCAGATGGTCGCCCGCGCGCAGGACTTGGCGACCGTCGGGATTGATGATGCGTTCCTCGCCGCGCTGGACGCCCACGATGCGGACGCCGGTAGCCTGCGCGACCTTGAGCTCGGCGAGGGTCTTGCCGTCGTGGGCCGGCGAGCGCAGCACACCCGTCTCGAGGATGGAGCCGCTGAACGCGCCCTCGGCTCCCTCGGGGGTGGCGACGGGGGTCGTGCTGCCGGCGAGCAGGTACTCACGGGCGCCGACAAGGCCGTCGTTGCGGCCCAGCAGCAGCAACTTGTCGCCCGGATAGATGCGGAGATCGGGTCCGGTGCTGGTGATGACATAGCCATTGCGCTCGATTTCGACTACAGAACAACTGAAACGGGCAGTGAGGCCAAGTTGGGCGAGCGAGACGCCGGCGGATGCGGCTAGATCAGGGATGACGACTTCCTCAAGGCGCAGGCCCCAGGACTCAAGACCGTGTCCGAGGGTGGCCCGGGCGGTTGCGCGAGATCCGGTTCCGCCAGCGGCCTCGCCGGTGAACACGTCCTGCACCGAAGACTGCCACGCGCTGTGCCAGTAGATGAGCCGGCTTGAGCTTACGCCGATCAGGATCATCGCGCCCGCCGCAATGAACACCCAGCCCCAAGCGGGCAGCGATTCGACGGGGAGGATGAGATAGAGCCAGTAGCCGAGGATGACGGCGATGAGGCCGCGAAACGCCTTGTCGATCATGCCGGGCGTGAGGACGCCTACGGCGCCCAGGCTCTCGGCAAAGACCATGCCGACTGTGACGAGATTGCGCCAGATGGCGAAGATCAGGATGAGCACCAGCAGACCGATGAAACCCCAGTAGACATAGGGTAGCATGGCGCCCTCGAGGAAGGTCGACCGGACCAAGGGCTCGATCGCCTCGAGCAGCGGCGGGGCGAAGATCAGTAGGCCGGTCACGAGCAGCATCTCAACGACCACCTGGATCAGGCGGCCCTTCGCTAGGCGCCAGACCAGCGGGGCGGCGTTGCCTTCCCGGATCTGGGTGAGCCAGCCGTGGTAGGCATCGAATGTCCGGGTGAGCCAGCGCGGCTCGATTCGCTGGACTAGCTCGAGCAGCGCGGGCGCCCGGCGATTCACGAACGGCGTCACCAGCACGGTGAGAATCGCGACCCCGACGGCGAGAGGATAGTAGCGCTCGGGCAGCACGCGGCTGCTGACGCCCAGCTGGGCGATGATGAAGGAAAATTCGCCGAGGGGCGTGAGCAGCAGGCTGGCGCGGCGGGCCTCCTGCGGCGGAGCGCCCGTCACGATCATCGCGAGCGAGGTCGCCAGCGGACGCGCGATCATGACGAAGACGGTTAGTCCGAGAATCCAGACCCAGACATCGAGTAGGAGCCGCGGATCAATCATCATGCCGATCGAGACAAAGAAAACGCTGCTGAAGATGTCGCGCATGCCGACGAAGGCGCGCTCCACGCCCGCCTTCTGCGGCATTTCGGCGACGATCGCGCCGAGCAAAAAGGCGCCGAGTGCGAGCGAGTAGCCTGCCTTAGCCGCGCTGACCGCGAGGAGGAAGAGGAGGCCCGCCACGATGATCGCCTGGAGCTCCGGATCGGCCTTGGCCTCAAGCCGGCGGAAGAGGCGCGGCACCAGCAGCAGGCCGGCACCGACGAGCAGCACGACAAAGGCGCTCATGGTCGCGAGGAGGCCGCCCAGGTTGGTGTCGCCGCTCCCTTGGGTCTGGCTAGCGAGAACGGTCAACATGACGACCGCGACCACGTCCTCCATCACAGTCACGCTAAGGGCGCGCTGGGCCGAGCCCTCATGGGTCAACTTGAGCTCGCCGATGATCTTGGCGATCACGGCGGAGCTTGAGACCATGAACATGCTCGCGACAAAGAGGCTCTGCAGGGGAGTCCAGCCCACGGCGACGCCGAGGATCTGGGTGAGGTTGAGCATGAAGAAGGCGCCCAGCCCGGTGGCGAGCAGTACGGGCAGACCCATTTCCTTCAGCTTGGTGAGACTCAGGCCGAGCCCGATCGCGAACATCAGGAAGACCAGGCCGACCTGGGAAAGGGTCTGGACGCGGTCGACGTCGCTGATGAAGGCAAAGGGCGGCGTGTAGGGACCGATCAGCATGCCTGCCGCAAGATAGCCTACGATGACCGACAACCCCACGCGCTTACAGAGCACCCCGGCGGCTCCGGCGAAGAGCAGCACCACAGCGAGATCCTGAATGAGGCCGATGCCTTCCATGGTGGGCGGTTGAGGGACTGAACGGGGGAATGAGTGGGCGGCCCGGCGGGCAGGCCGATGAACAAAGACCGGGACCGAAGTTCCCCTCCACGAGCGCGGAGCGCCGGGTGAGGGAGTCTTGGCCGACTTGGGCTCGACCTGCCGCGGGGCAGGGCAATCCGTACGGGAGAAGACAGTCATTCGGTTTGCCTCCGCAAATGTAAACCCCCCGTCCGGGCGAAAAAAATCCGGGTGGGCGGGAAATTCCGGCGGATACGCGCGTCCGGTGATGGCTTTCGCGCGCCCGCCCGCTAGGGTTCGGGCCAATCCCTCCCGCCATGACCCGCCGCGAAGCCCTCCGACTGATTGGAACGGGCGTAGGTGTCGCCACGCTGACGCCGCCGCTGCCGGCCCAAACCACCCCGAACGCCCCGACCGGCGCCACTCCCTTGCTCACCCGCCCCATTCCCTCTTCCGGCGAAAGGCTTCCCGTGATCGGCATGGGCACCTGGCAGACCTTCGACGTGGGTCCCGCCCCGGCCGAACGCGCGCCGCTCGAGGCCGTGCTGGCCGCGTTTGCCGCGGGTGGCGGCCGCGTGGTCGACTCCTCGCCCATGTACGGACGTTCGGAGGACGTGGCCGGCGAGCTCATGGAAAAACAGGGCCTGCGGCCCAAGCTCTTTGTCGCGACCAAGGTCTGGACCGCGGGCCGGGCGCAGGGGATCGCCCAGATGCGGGAATCGATGCGCAAGCTCCGCGCCCAACCGGTGGACCTGATGCAGGTCCACAACCTGGTCGACGTCGACACCCACCTCGCGACCCTGCGCGACTGGAAGCAGCAGGGCCTGGTTCGATTCCTCGGGATCACGCACTACACCGCCGGCAGCCACGAGGCCGTCGCCCGCCTCGTCGCTTCACAGGCACTCGATTTCATCCAGATCAACTATTCTGTCGGCGAGCGTGAGGCCGAGCAGCGCCTGCTGCCGCTCGCGCTTGAGCGCGGCGTGGCGGTGATCATCAACCGACCCTTTGCCGGCGGTGAGCTCCTTCGGCGGCTGCGGAGCAAGGCGCTGCCGTCTTGGGCGGCCGAGATCGGCGGCACGAGCTGGGCGCAGCTTTTGCTAAAATTCGTGATTTCCCACCCCGCGGTTACCTGCGCGATCCCCGCGACCTCCCGCCCGGAGCATATGGTCGACAACCTCGGGGCCGGTCGAGGCCCCCTGCCCGACACCGCGCTCCGCGCACGGATCGCCGCCGAGGCGGTGTGAGCGTGCATCTCCTGGATAAGGGCAAGGCTTGACCATGCCCTCGGAGGGCGCGCACGAGGCACGTTACGACGGAAACGAGCTTGGCGTAGCACGGGACGTGCCTCGTGCACGCCTTCCGTTCGGCTACAGTTTCATTTAAAACGCTGTCGCGAGGCGTTGCCCGCCCGCCGTACCCAGCCCGGGCGGGAGTGGGCCCACCGCGCAGGGGATTGAAGCCACCGGAGCCCTATCGCGGTCTTGACCGTACGGCCCTAGCGAAGGGACTTCAAGTAGAGGACCAGCGACTGGAGTCCGCGCTCATCGACCACGCCCTGATACGAGGGCATGGCGATCTCGCGCCCCGCGAAGCCGTCGACGATGTCGTCGGCCGGGTTGAGGATCGAGCGGGCGAGGTACGCGTCGTCCGCTGCCAGCTCGCGACCATCGTCCAAGCGGCGCACTTTCCCGGGGAGACCGCGGAAGGTCGGCCCGGGACGACCCGCGGTCGATCCATCAAGGGAATGACAACCGAGGCAGCCGAGTTCGGCGGCGAGTGCGCGGCCGCGGTCGAGGGAAATCTCCGACAACGCAGCCGACTGCAAAGTAGACGATGACGTCACCCTCGGTTCAGCGAAGCGCCGCTGCAGATCGAGCTGGGCAAAAGCTCCGTCCCGCGCCGAAAGCGTATCGAGGCGATTGATGGTGAAGTACACCGAGGCCGCACTTCCCAACAGCTGGTGTTTGACCTCGAGTTGCATCGTCAGGCGCAGGCCCGGAATCGCGATGAACACGGAACGGCCGTCCGGTCCCGGCCAGACACTGTGGACACGCCACGCGTCGATGCCCGGGCTGCCGTCTGCACGGAACTGCCCCGAGCCGTAGGCGGACGTCCGCCGATACTCCCAGGAATTCACTTCATAACCGGCCAAGTCCTGAATTCGCGCAGGATCGAGCTTCTCGGCGAAACGGAGCAATACCCCCTCGCGCCGAACTTCGGCCTGCACCGGGGTTCCATCCGTGGCTTGAATTGGACGGACGCGACACAGCCCCTCAATCTCGGGTGACACCGAGCCTTCGATCTTGAATCCCACAAAATAGGGCAACCCGTCAGCCGGATTGATCCGACCGCGCACGGCCGGGATCGGGAGGGTCACCCCGAGCGAAACTGCGGCCGCCTGAACGGGGTCGGCCTCGTCGGGGAGCAGGACCTTCGCCAACCCGGGTCGGTGGTAGTCAATGACGACGAACGCATCCTTCAAGGGACCGGCGCGATCATCAAAACCGCTGAGTTGTCCCACAGTGGACTGCGCCGCGCGGTGAGGAAGCCAGACGAGCGGCGGCGAGACGGCCGTGTCCACCGTTGGCTTACCTGGCTCGTAGCCGAAGTACGCGCCGCGGCTGACCTTGAAGACGGGCGAGGTTGGAACCCAGTTGCCCTGCTGATCGGTCGACGTGACCAAGCCCGTCCGCGGATTGGCGCCAAGAATGCCGTTCCGCAGGCCGTAGGCAAAGGGCTCGACCCGCTGGCCGTCGGCGGAGACGTGGAGCACCCGTCCGCTATCGATGGAGCGCACAGCGCCCTGCCCACCCTTAGCCACGAGAAACGATCCATCCGGACGCACGAGGAGACTCAGCGGGTAATCGCGCGTCTCTGCGCTCTGCGCAAAGGCATTGGTGAACAGCGCATACTCGTCGGTCTCGCCGTCGCCATCATGATCAACGAGCTCAGTCACGCCCAGGCGGCTAAAGACAAAGGCCTTTCCTTCGCGGAGCTGAATCGCCTGCGGTTCATTGAAGCCCGCCGCAATTCGCCGCCACTCGGGCCGGCGGCCGGCCTGATCGAGGCCGCTCACCGCATAGACGTCCCCGTCAAACGCCAGCACGAGGGCCGTGCCGTCGGCGCGGAAGACCAGGTCGATCGGACGGATTCGACGCTGCCACGGATTGGGATAGGGCACGGTGATTCGCTCGGCCTGATACGCACCCTGCGGCGGCGAAAGGACGACGTCAGAGTGCGCCACCTCGGCCCAACGCGCCGATTTACCCTGCGGGAGGCCCGGCGCTTGGGGCGCCAGTGCGAGGCTCGCGATGGGATCCTCCGTCAATTGGTAGGCAATCGCGAGGTCCTGAACCGCCGTGCGCGCGGGGGGTCGCACCTGCAGCACAACCTGGCTGCCGGCCCGCTCCAACGAAGCGCCAGTGCCCGTTTGCTGGTCAGCCACGACCGGGCTTGTCCCGAAATCATTGACGACCAGACGGAGAGCCTTGGTCAGGCCGCGAATGGCGATCCGGCGCTCCACCACGGCGCGCCCCTGCTTTTCGGTGAGGGAGAAGGATTCAGTGAACTCAGTTTCGCCCACCGTATAGCGCAGGATCGCAGAGGCGCCGGTATCCACGACGCCACGCCAGCGGCCCATCGTTTGCGGCAGGGGTCCGCGGCCCAACTCGTCCGGATCCGCGCCCCGCGCACGGGGATCGGACAAGACCGGGCGATCCGCGTCGCTCCAACCTGGGTACAGTCCGGTCGAGGCCCAGATACGGCCCACCGGCTTCGAGAGCAGGCGTTGCCCGCCGGGAATTTCGCGCAGCGGGTCGGCGTAGGAGTACATGGCCATCCCGTGCGGCGTCACTGAGCCGCCGTTCCAAATCGCCGCCACGCGCAGGAGCTCGGTGTCGAAGCAGACAAAGGTGTCGCGGCCCAGCGGGAGGATAATCCCGCGCGGCACGAGATTTTCCCGCGTGCCCTGCGGGGCGAGTTCCCGCGCATCGAGGGTGGCCTCGAAGAACGAGAGCTGCGGATCAAGCACCGTCGTGTAGCCCACGTCGGCCGCGGTGGCGGCGGACGCTCGGTCCGGGAGTCCCATCAGCACCAGCAGCGCAGCCCCGAGCCCGCGGCACGCCGTGCCTGCAGAACGCAGTCTAAAGCTTGAACAGGCGCTGGGCATTGCCCGCGAATATCTTGGATTGGTCCTCCGCCGAAAGGCCCGCTTCGCGCACGCAGCGGATGATGTCGGACGGATCAACCCAGGGATGGTCACTCGAGAAGATCAGGCGATCCGGACCCATGAACTCATGCGCAAACTTGATGGCCAGCGGCAGCGGAGACACGACGTCGAGCCACACGGATTTCAGGTACGCGCTGGGCGCGCGCGTAAGGTACTTCGGCCCGCGCTTCAGCACCTGGGTCTGGTGATCGAGGCGGCCGATGATGTACGGCAGCGTTCCGCCGAGATGCGGACACACCAGCTTGAGTCCGGGAAACTCATCCAGCATCCCTGCCATGATGATGCGGGTCAGGGCGATCGTGTTGTCGAACATGTTGCCGAGCGAGCTCGTCATCTCGTAACCCTTCACAAACTCGGTCGTGATTGGTTTAGCCGGGTGCAGCAGAATGGGGATGTCGAGCTCGACCGCGCGCTTGAACAGCGGCCGGAACTCGGGCTCGTCAGGAAATTTCCCGGCGAGGTTGGTGTAAAGCAGGACGCCCTTCATCCCGAGCTGGTTCACGCAACGATCAAGTTCGACGAGCGAAGCCGTCATGTCCTGCAGGGGCAGGACGCAGAGACCAAAGAAGCGCGTCGGATGGCTGCGGACGATGTCGGCCACGAAATTATTCAGGATACGCGCCACTTCGGGGCCTTCGTCGCCAAACCATTCGGGGCCGGGATCGTTAATGCTCAACGCGGTCATCGCAATGCCGTTGGCATCCATGGACGCGAGTTTGGCCTGCACATCCATGTAGTGCGGTGGGATCTTCCGCAGCCAGTCGCCCATCTTGATGATCCGCTCGCCGTCGCGCGTGAAGACGGTGGGATCCGTCTTCCGGCGCTCCATAAACGCGACCAGCTCCGGACAGAAGAGGTGACTTTGGCAATCGATCCGGAGAGTCGAAGCCGTGGACACCGCCGCTTGCAGGGAAGCCGCGGGTGCGGCCGAGGCGGCGACCGCCGCGGAAATGAATCCGCGACGGGTCATGGGATTGATCGTCGTGGACATGAGTTTAGCGGATCAATGGCTGGATTTTCGTGTTCTGAACCTCGAGGTCGGGCGGTTGCGTGGCCAAGGCGTCGAAGAGCAGCACGCCAAACCGCAGCCGGAGCATATCTCCCGCTGGGAGGGTGAGCTTACCGCCGGCGCTGGCCGGAAGCACGCGCGCGCCAAAGCTGTTGGCCACCATCACGCCGTAATCGCGGCTATGCCACCACGTCTTGACGCGGTTGGATTCGGACGGAAAGACCGCGATCCCCGCTTTGCGGCCTTCGACTTCGCGAGTGTAAGCCGCCCAGGGAGCGACGGTGCTCCAAACGGCCTTCGCACCGCGCAAGCCAGCGCTGCTGGTGACCAACCCACCCGCTTTTTCCGTCAGCGCCGTTTCAAGTCGGACCCCTAGGCCCATCTCCTCCTGATCGCCAAGGACGAGATCGCCGGTCGCACCGCGCAAGGTTGAGTCGACCGCCACAAGGTAGGCCTCTTCGCCCATGAGGCGGAGGCTGATCTCGAGGTCTTGGCTTCCCAGCACGACCCCGTCGGCGGCGACCAGCTGGTTTTCGGTTGCGAAGGAAAAAACGCCGTCGCGCAGCGCCGGAGCTCTGGAGAAGCCCCGGTGCTGGATCGTGCCCTTGTTGCGCCAGAAGTCCTGTCCGTTGATGTCACCAAATCCGAGCCAGACGCCCGGGTGCATGGTGGCGTGATCGCTCGCATCGGTGTCCCGGACCGGATTATTGCGCGTCAGCTGGCGGCCACTGGGGGCCCGCAGGTTTTCGAGGTAGGGACGGCGGATGGCCGAATCGGCAAACACGTACGCCGCCACCGGTTGACCGTGGCGCGTGATCGCCAGCCGATCGGATTCAAGGCGCCACTCGAAGCCCGCCTCGTTCCCTGGGATGGATGCGACGGGTGACATCGCCGCGGCCGTAATCACCTCGGCGTGCGAGCCTCGCTGCTGCATCAGCCACGCGACGAGATCCGCCAGTTGAGTCGGGGAGAATACCCGGTCATAGGCAGGCATGGGCGAGCGGTGAACGCTTTGGCGGCTCGCGATTGTCGACTTGTCGATTGAAACGGATTCACCCGAAATTTGAACAAGGGTGAGCATGCGGTTCGTTTCCTCTTGGAGAATCCCGGCAAAGGCCTCGTCTGAGCGGGTCGAAACGGTGAGCAGCGAATAGCCCTCCACGATGATCTGGTTGGGCATCAGGATGGAGCGGATCAGCGAATCGGCGTCGTCCCGCTCGCCAATCGCGCTCAGGTCCGGGCCGACCGCGTTGCCCAAGTCACCGACGCGGTGGCAGGCCACGCAGCCCGCGGCGTCGAACAGGCCGGGGCCCTTGAGCGCATCGGCGTGGGCGAGGAGCGGGAGGACATCCGGCACCGTCGTCGGAGTGGTCACCTCGCCGAGGGTGGGCAGCTGCAGCCCGGAATCGCGCTTCCGGTAAGTCGCCACGAGGGTATTGCCGACCTGGCGATTGTCGACGAAGAGCCCGACCTTGAGCGTCGTGGTCTCCGTGAAGCGACCAGGACTGCCGCCGGCCGACCGCGGCGTTGGTTCGCTGCCGTCCGTCGTGTGGCGCAGGGAGGCGGGTTTGATGCCCGGGGTCAGATTGACCTGCACGCTGTCCATAAAGACACCCGGTTTTGGATAAATATCGATGAGGGGATTGCCGTCGCGCTTTGCGATCCAGTTGGCCGCGAGTTCCGAGAGCGACGCATCGGGGTCGCTCACGAGTTGCTGAACCTGTGCACGATCAATGCGGTCGTCTTCCGCCAGCGCGAGCAGCGCGGCGCGGCGAACATTGGCCCGCGGATCGGCGAGCATTGCGCCCAGCTGGGCGGGGGTCGCGAGCTGGCGCAAAGCCTGCCAAGCCGCATAGGTCGTGACGCGATCCGTCTCCGTGGCGACGACTTCCTGGAGGGCGTCGACGCTGCGTGTTTCTCTGGCCTGTCCGATCGACTGCACCGCCGCGAAGCGGACCCGTGCCTCGGGGTCCTTGAGGGCTGCGAGGACGAATGCAGGCAGCGGATCGGTCCGACCGGTCTCGCGTCGGCGATGGGCGGCAATGCGGATCGCCTGGATCCGGGTGTTGAGCGAGCGCTGCGCCTCGACGCTGGCCAGCCAGTCGTCCGTCGCACGGTCCGTCATTGCAATGCGGCCGACGGTCCAGATCAGCCAGGTTTCGGCTGATTCCGGAAGCGCGCGGGCAGCCAGACGCTCTTGCAAACGCGCGACCACGGCGGGACCGCGCCGGACAAGTTCCTCTTGCGCATCGATATTCCAGACCGGGAGAACGGATCCGAGATCGTCCGCGAGTTCATCGACGGTCCACTCGGTCATCGGTTTGGCCCGTTTGGCGTGATTCCAAGCAAGCTTGGGCGCACCCGGCCACGAGACGCGGAAAACCCGCCCTTCGTTGGCCTGCTGACCATCTTTCCAGACAACATTAAGTTCCTGGCCCCAGCCCGAGACGTAGAGCGCTCCATCGGGTCCGATCACGATATCGATCGGCTTGTAGAGGGAACCAATCTCGGCCGACTCCGGCTTATCCCGAAGCCTCGGGCCATAGAAACTCACCGCGCGTCCGGAACCGCCGCCCACAATGAATGGCTGCCAGCGGCCTCCCTCCGGTTGCAGGAGGGCACCGTCCCAGCGGGGGCGGTAGACATAGGTTGTCTTGCGCAGATAGTCATTGATGAACCAAACGCCACGGTAAGCAGGCGGGAGCTGGGGCAGATCGTAATAAACCAAGCCCGTGCCAGAGCCGTCGTAAACCGGCGCGCTCACTGGGACCGTCGGCGGGTGGTCCCGGCCCGTCCAGTTCGTGCTCCAGGAATGGCCCCAGCCGAAATGCGCGTTGAAGAACGGCATGATCACGCGATCGCCCTCGCTTTGGTCGTTGTCCGTCGCCAGCCAGTTGAATCCGCCGTCAAAGGCAACGTCCCAGGGATTGCGCATGCCGCGGGAGACGATCTCCAGATTTCGACCCATATCGTCACTGCGCAGCAACCCTCCCTCCCGACCCCAATCGTCCTCCGGGTCCTGATACGCTGCGCGATAGTCCTCCCGCTTGAAGATCTGTGGTTCGGGGAAATCCGGCGTGCCGGCCGGGGCCGTGACGCCCCAGAGCTGGCGGAACGGCAGGGGCGCGACCCGACCCGGCTGCGTGAGCCCCTTCGAAGTCCCCTGAGAAAAATACAACTTGCCGTCCGGTCCCCACGTGTGGCCGTGGATGGCGTGCTCCAGGTTGCCAAGATCGGTGTAAATCCTCACGTACTCATCGGCCACGTCGTCGCCATCAAGGTCACGCACCACGGTCAGATCGGGTGAGTTGCCGACCCAGAGGTCACGCCCGTGCCAGGCGAGGCCCTGGATCGAGTTGAAGCCCGTCGCAAATGTCTTCGCTGATTCGGCCACACCATCGCCATCGGCGTCCGTCAGCATCACCACGCTGTCAGGCGGCGTGTCGGGCTTCGGATTGCGATACTGGGGACCTTGGCCGACGAACAGCCGGCCGCGGCCATCGAACGCCATGGCCGCCGGATTGCGGATCTGCGGCTCGCGGGCAAAGAGGCCAACCTGCAAGTCAGCCGGCACGGTCGGCATGAGTTCGGCCGCAAGCCCCAAGCCCGCCGGAAGGGCCGACGTGAGCGCGATCAACCAGAGCCGAGATGAACAGGAACGGGAGATAGTCATGGGGTAAGATCTGGCCAATTTTGGGGTGTAATCGCGGGATCAGTCGTCGAGTGATTTGTTAGTCGTGTCCGGTGCCCACCAGATCACGATCATGCCGAAGGCATAAACGAGTCCGGTAATCACGCCGACCTTGGCGTAGTCGCCGCCCGACCAGGCCATCAGGAAGCCCGCGCCCAACACGCCGGCGGCGGAGGCAAAGCGGCCCGTGTTGTAGGCAAGCCCGGTACCGGTGGCGCGCACGCGCGTCGGAAAGAGCTCCGGCAGCGAAAGCGGCAGCCAGCCGAAGAAGAGAGTCGTGACAAAGCCCTGTGCAAGCACGAGCGGCAGGAACAGGGGATCGAGCGGACGGGAGAAGAGGAAAATGCCGCACGTCAGGGTGACCGAACCGAGACTGATCAGAAAGTAGGCGAGCCGACGGCCGATCAGGCTGGCGACGTGGCTGCCAAAAAAGCTACCGATGATCGCGCCCACCGCCCACCAGCCTTGGGTCGTCGCCTTGTAGCCCGCGCGCTCCGTGCCGCCGATCACATCGGCCCAGGGAATCATCCACTTGGATGCGGCCCACGCGCCGATCAAAGGAATGCTGCCCAGCAGAATGCCGATAATCGTGATCCGCAGCAGCGGCGGACGCAGCAATTCACGGAGTGGAACTTCGGTCTTGGTCGTCCGGCTGCCACGGGTGGCAAGCCAGCGGGGTGATTCGGGCAGGATCGTGACTGCCGCGAGCCCGATCACGGCGAAGACCGCGCCCAATTCGACCAGCCAGCGCCACGAGTCGGCCGTGACCGTGCGCATGCGGCCCAGCTGGGAGACGCAAAGGATGCCGATATTCATACCCGTCCCGATGATGCCCGCCACCATCGGACGGGTGGCTGAGGTCCAGCACTCGGAAACCAGCGCGACTCCGTTCGGCCACATGCCACCGACGCCCACGCCGGCGAGGAAGCGCAGGACAAGCAGCTGTTCCTGGGTCGTCACGAACGCACCGGCAGCCCCGGCGAGGGAGAGAATGAGAATGCTGATACCGGTCGTGCGGGCGCGACCGATGCGGTCGCCGAGAGAGCCGAGGAAGATGCCGCCGATCGCGCCGCCGAGCATGATCGCCGCGGTGAAGCGCGCGAACCAGTCGCCCGCGAGGCCGGGTGCATAGGCCTCGCCGAGAAGGTCGCGGCTGATTGACAAGGAGGCCAGCGGCATCAGGCCGAGTTGGAACCCCGCGCCCACGAGACCTGAAAAGGCGACGAAAAGGATCGCGGCACGTTGACGAACGGTAAGGGCAGTCGGGGTGCTCATGATTTGGATCCGATGGCCTGCGCCGCGGAGAGAACGGTGATGATGGCGCTGTTGTCGAGTTCGCCGCAGCCGGCGGCCTCGGCCTGCTCAAGAATCGTGCGATGCGTGGCGCTGAGCGGCATGGGCAGGCCCGCCTGCTGGCCGATGCTTACGATCAGGCGGACATCCTTCAAGTGCTGCGAGAGCCGCGCGTCGGGAGTAAAGTCATGATTGATCATGCGCTCCCCCTTGGTGTCCATGATGCGCGAGTAGGCGCCGCCGCCCCGCATCACCTCGAGCGTGCGGCTAAGGTCGAGGCCGAACGATTGGGCAAAGGCGAGTCCCTCGGCGAGGGCCGCGCGGTTGAGCCCGAGGACCAGGTTGGTCACCAATTTCATCTTGGCGCCCGTGCCCGCCGGTCCGGTGTAAAAAGTTTGTCGGCCGATCGCGGCAAACAGATCCGAGCAGTCGTCGAAGGTGTCGCGCGCGCCGCCGACCATGAGGGCCACGGCGCCGGTTCGCACCTGCGCGCTGTTGCCGGAGATGGTGGCATCGAGGTAGCTGAGACCGCGGGCCGCAAGCTTCTCCGCCACCTGTTCCGTGCTGACCGGATCGCCGGTCGTGGTGTCGATGATGGTCAGTCCGGGCTGCAGGTCCGCATCACAGGCCTCAAGCACCTGGTTGACCTCGTGATGGCTCGGCAGACTAAAGAAAACGACATTACATTGACGAAAAATGGTTTGCACGTCGGGGGCGGCGCGCCCGCCAAGCGCCAAGAGGTTTGCGAGACAATCGGCCTCCAGATCCCAGCCGATCACGATATAGCCTCCGGTGATCAATCGCTCCGCCATTGCACTTCCGATCAGACCGACCCCGATCAGACCAATAGTTTTATCGTGCTTAAGCATAAATGGAGATTCGAGAATCGGAGGCCGATCGTTTCACGGAACGCGCGAGGGCCCCCGTCCGTCCTAATGGCAACCTTGGGGGGTGGCAGGCTCAGCTCAATTCTCTTTCGCATCCCACCCCCGCTCAGGCTTTATTCAGCGGAAGTGTGAACGATCTGGCCCGCCGCCTTGATCGGAAATCGGGGTGCAGCTCCGGTAGCTGCACCCCACGCTTACAGTCTTTAGAATGAACCGCTGATACCTGCGGTCAATCTCGTGCCGAAGATACGATTATTGACGGTGCGGTCGGCCAAACCCGTGTAGCGAAGCTCTTTTTCGTTAAACAGATTATTCACATCAATGAAGAAGTTAACCCTCGGGCGATACGCATAGCGGAGACTCAAATCGACCGTGGTACGTTCGATCATGTAAGTTCGGCGGGCCGGATTATCATTATAACCGTTCAGCGATTCGCCTTCGTATTTAGCCGAGAGGCGGACCGTGTAATTATGCTTGATGTAAGATACCCCCAGATTGCCGGAGCGACTGATAAATCCGGCAATATCCTTGAGCACTATGGTGCCATTGTAGGTTCCTTCGGTCGAGAGGGCAGTCAAATTACCGTAGACCCCGAAGCCGTTCAGGAAGCCAGGGAGGAAGGTGAGCTGCTGCTGGTAGTTGAGCTCAAGCCCATTGACCCGGGCCCAACCGCCGTTGGTCTTGGTGTTGAGGAAATAGCCGTCGTACTCACCTTCGAAGCCATTGTTCGCACCCGTCCCGATGATACTCTGCTTATTGAAGATGAAGCCCTCGATCTTCTTCCGAAACGCGGAGGCGGAGATCAAACCCACACCCTTGAAGTAGTACTCGGCGCTGAGATCGTAATTGTCAGAAAACTGCGGTTGGAGGTCCGGGTTATTCTGAGAAACCGACTGCGTGCTGACGTTCACATTGAATCCCGGAGCCAGTTGATCAAAATTCGGACGACCAATGCTGGTTGACGCACTGGCTCGCAACACCAGACCCGGACGCGGCTCGTACTTCAGGTGAAGACCGGGGAAAGTGTCGGTGTAGCCGCCCGAGATCTTCGCAATTTTGGAGTACTGACTGAGCGTCGGCAGATTCACCTGGCGGCCCCAGCTTACTCCGGATGTCTCGGTCCGCTCGACTCGGACACCACCGAGAGCCGAAAAGTTGCCCATCT
>CAMAXB010000037.1 GCA_945862035.1 Opitutus sp. GAS368 | reverse complement strand
CCGACGGACGTCTCGACGGCGGTGTTGGCCGGAACACGGAAGGCAGAGGACATCCTTCCTCACTTCATCCTCACTGTGCTTCCCCACGGCCTGGCCGGACTAGTCATTTCGGCCGCCATCGCCGCCGCCATGGCAAGCCTAAGCAGCTGCATCAATGCCACCAGCATGGTGTTCGTGAACGACGTCTATCGCACCTTTGTCGTCAAGACCAAGTCCGACGGCCACTACCTCACCACCAGCCGAATCACGTCCGTCGGCGTTGCCCTGCTCATGAGCGTGGGCGCCTGGCTATTTTACCTCGCCTCCACCAAGACGATCCTCGATTTCATCCTGATCGTGACAGCCCTGTTGGGCGGGGGCGCAGCGGGCGCGTTTGTCTTCGGCATGTTCACCCGCCTCGGCGAGGCGAGGGCAGTTCTCGTTGGCATCGCCGCCACTGCACTTTTCACCGTCTACGCGATCCTCGTGACCGTCGGTGTCTGGCCCCGGGTGTTCAACGCCTATTACACCTCGATCATCGCCAACGTCGTGATGCTGATCACCTGCTTCGTCGCCTCCTATTTCCTTCCACGCAAGACCGGCAGCTTGGTCAACCTAACCGTCTGGGACCGGTCTCCAGAAACGGAAACTTCTTCCCGCCCGTCCACCTGATGAATCTGGATTCGATTCCACAAAACCTCGCCCGCAGTTACGACGTACTCGTCGTTGGCGCGACTCCGGCAGGCGTTGCGTGCGCGCTGCGCGCAGCCCGGGAGGGCGTGAGCGTTCTCGTCGCGGAGGCCTCTGCCCACGTCGGCGGCATGTGGACCTGCGGGGTCCAGGTGTTCGATACCCGCTATGCCGGGCACCGCTGCCCGGTGCTTTCCGAGTTCGTCGCCCGGATCGAGTCGTACTATCGCACGGCTCGCGGCGAAGGTTCGCCCGACCATGCGCTTTCGCGCTTCGGCGATCCATCGCGCCATGGCGAGCGCCCGCGCTTCGAACCGCATGTCGCCGAACAGGTGCTCCGCGAAATGCTCGCGGATTCTCCAAGTGTCCGCCTCGCCCTCGGGCTGAGGCTCGAGTCGGTTCAGAAGGAGGGCTTAACGCTTCGTCAAGCGGTGTTTCGGACCGCGGCACCTGCAGACGAACCCATCCGTGTGACGGCCGATATCTTCGTCGACGCCACCTACGAGGCCAAGCTGGCGTCCTTGGCAGGGGCCGCGCTCCGAGTCGGCCGCGAAGGCCGCGATGAGTTTGGCGAACCCCACGCCGGCGCCCATTTCACGACGATCGATCCAATCGGCGATGTCGGCCACACCATCGCGGGCCAGCTCAACCTCCACTACTTCAATCGCACCTCGCGCCAGGTTTTCCCTGGTAGCACAGGCCAGGGCGACCGCGCCGTCCAGGCTTACAGCGCCCGACTTGTCCTGACCAACCGGGCCGAAAACCGCCAGAATGTCATCAAGCCGGCAGGGTACACGCGGGATCGCTACTTGGGTATTCTTGACCGTGATCCCGACGCCCATACGCGTGCCTACCCGCTGTCATCGCACTACCTGCATGGCTCGATCGAGGATTACCGCTTTGCCGTCAATATCCCGGGCGGCAAAATGGACTGGCTCGGAGTCAACCTGGTCGGAGGCAACCATGACTACCCCCTCGCAAGTCCCGCCCGCCGGACAGAGCTTTATCGCGAGCATGTGGCCCACTCGCTCGGGCTCCTCCACTTCCTGCAGCAGGATCCGGCCGTACCCGAGTCACTGCGGCGCCACGCACGCGAGTGGGGCCTCGCAAGGGATGAGTACCGCGACAACGCGAATCTTCCCCATGCGATCTACGTGCGCGAGGCGTACCGACTGGTCGGAGGCCATGTCTTCACTGAGCACGACGCTACCCGGCATCCGTTGCACGGGCGGGCGCCAATCCACCGCGACTCGATCGCCTTTGCGGAGTGGCCGATGGATTCGCATGACTGCAATCCCAGCCGAAAGCCCGGAAGCTTGAACGATGGGGAATTCATCTTGGCCGAGCAAACTGTGCCGGCCCAAATTCCGTTTCGGTGCCTGCAGACGGACCGCGTAGACAATCTACTTGTCCCGGTCGCGATGTCGGCCTCGCACGTCGGGTGGGGTACGCTTCGGCTTGAGCCCGTCTTCGTGCACACCGGGGAAGTCGCCGGCTTTGCCGCAGCTCTGTGTCTCCAACAAGGCGTGGTCCCAGCGCAGCTGAATGTGCCGATTCTACAGGCTGGACTGCTCCGTCGGCAGATCGCCATTAGCTACTTTTCCGACCTCGACTTGTCGCGGGACGACTTGGATGCGACGGCCATCCAACTTCTTTCGGTGCATGGATTCTTTGGCAGCTACGAATCCGCCGGCGAATCTCTGATCAGACCTGCAACGATCCAAGCGTGGCAGGTTGCCCTCGCCGCATTCCGTCGAGGCAGTGACAACCCAAACCGACTGGCTGGACTTGAGGTGAACGCGGGCACAGGAAATCCCTCGGACCCCTCATTCCGGCGAAACGAGGAGGGGAGCGACTGGCAGCCAACCTCGCCCCTCACCCGCGGGGCGGCCGCACGTCAGGTTGCCGAACTCTTGTTTGCAGACCGCACCACCGTCGGCCGAGCCCGGTAGCTAGACGCGCCGATGAAGCCCGGCGACTCCCAGGCGGACTCGCTCGACGATAGCCGTCTTCTCGCGCGCATCGAGGGGCCGCTCGATTGCCATCGATAAACCCACCGTTGCGAGCAGGGTGCCTTCCCGGGCGTACACCGGAAAGCCAACCAGAAATCGGCCGGTCGGGGCTTCAAACGCCACATATCCGAGGTCGCGGGCTTTCTTGAGGAACGCCACCAGTCGCTTTTCGTCTCCCCAGACACCGCTGCCATACTCCCCAAAGGGATAACGCGTTTTATAGGCCGACTCCTCATCCGGCGGCCAAAAGGCGAGGAAACAAAGCGTCGACGCATGCACGTACGGCGCGAGCCGCCGGGTAGATGAGTGTTGCACCACGCCGGGACGATTCTTCTCCACCAAGTGAACGGCGACGACCTCGCCCCCCATCGGTTCGGCGAGTACGACGGTTGCGTTCGGGATCTCCGCGGCTAGCTGCCGAACCAGTTCTTCGAACTGCTTGGCGATTTCGCGATGACGCCACGCCTCGGCATTCTCAAGTATCGCGGGACCCAGCAGAAATCGCACGGGCTTCGTGGTCTTTTCAAGATATCGCTGGGCCACCAGCGTCCGGGTGAGGTTAAACACCGTCGGGCGCTTTACACTCAGGGCGTCAACCAGCTCCATGAGGGTCAAACCACTGCCCGAACGCGCAACCAGATCGATGATGATCATGCCGCGCTGCAGGGATTGGACGAGGTCGTTATTGGCCATAAACGGAAGGAAAGCCTGCGCCAACGCCGCAGGCCACCACCAAGTCAAGTTGGGTACGTCATGGCAATCTCAAGTCGTCCCTCCCAACAAGGGCGCTACTCATACCCAAATCACTGAGCGCACACGCTTCTTATCGGTGTACCGGAGAGCGGCGAATCGAGCTGCCGCCGGCAGGCCGTAGCGGTCGAGCGGACGGACATCTTCGTCCGCACTGCCCCAAACCGAGAAAAAGATCACCTCAATACCCGGGTCGGCGGCGGTGTCGTCACGCCGCCTGTTTCGCCTCTGCTCGGCTTGGCCTTGCGGGCTCGAGTAGGCCCAGACGTGGACCCCCGCGACTCGCGAGCCTTGGACCATCGGGGCCACCCGCTCCTTGATCGGATTCCAAGCCACCGGCTCGCCGCGCAAGAGCACGCCGGGGAACTGGAGGTGAGTGGTCGTCGGGTTTGCTCATGATCATTCTGCAACTCAGGCGGGTCGACGTCGTCGAATTCCTTTGGCTTTGCCCTTGCCCGTGACGGTCAAGTGGTTGCACTCACCCATCCATTTCATGACTGTCTCCCCGGATTTGCCCAATCCCGACCACGTGCTGCGCATCGCGCAGGAGCTTTCGCTCAAGGTCCATCAGGTCGCCGCGACCACCCAGCTCATCAAGGAAGGGGCTACGGTTCCCTTCATCGCCCGGTACCGCAAGGAGGTCACCGGCGAGCTCGACGAGGTCGCCGTCCTGGCGATCCGCGACCGCATGGAGCAGCTGACCCAGCTCGACGAGCGCCGCCTTGCCATCGTGGGCTCGCTCAAGGAACGCGGCCTCCTCACGCCGCAACTTGAGGGCGCGCTCAACGCCGCCGCCACGATGACCAAGCTGGAGGACATCTATCTTCCCTACCGCCCAAAGAAACGCACGCGCGCCACCATCGCCAAGGAGTTGGGGCTCGAGCCGCTCGCCGAACTGCTCTGGGCCCAGGATTTCACCACCGATCCCATCGCCGCCGCCCAGCCCTTCATCGGCCGCGAAGTGGAATACGAAAACAAGAAATCCAAGATCGAGAACACCGATCAGGTCCTCGCCGGCGCGCGCGACATCCTTGCCGAGCGGATCGCCGACGACGCGGCGGCACGCGAAAAACTCCGCGGACTCTACCGCACCAACGCCGTCATTTCCTCCAAGGTCCTCACGGGCAAGGAGGCCGAGGGCGCCAAGTTCAAGGACTACTTTGACTGGACCGAGCCGCTCGCGAAGGCCCCGTCTCACCGGGTGCTCGCCATGCGCCGCGGCGAGAAGGAGCTCTTCCTGATGATGCGGATCACGCTGCCCGACGAGGCCGCTGCCCCCGCTGAGCTCGAGCCGCTGTTCGTGAAGGGCCGCACCGCCGCCGGCGAGCAGGTCCGACTCGCCGTGCAGGATGCCTGCAAGCGCCTGCTCTGTCCCGCCATGGAGACTGAGATGCGCCTTGATTCAAAAAAGCGCGCCGACGAGGCCGCGATCAAGGTTTTCACCGACAATCTTCGCGAGCTCCTCCTCGCCGCCCCGCTCGGCCAGAAGGCCGTGATGGCGGTCGACCCCGGCTTCCGCACCGGCTGCAAGATCGTGCTCCTCGACCGCCAGGGCAAGCTGCTCCACAACGATGTCGTCTATCCCGACCGTCATGCGGTCGAGGCCTCCGAGAAGATCAAGGGCTTCGTGGAGTTCTTTAAGGTTGAGGCCATCGCGATCGGCAACGGCACCGCCGGCCGCGAGACCGAGGCCTTCATCCGCGGACTCGGCCTCCCGCCCGCCATCCCGGTCGTGATGGTCAATGAGTCCGGCGCCTCGATCTACTCCGCCAGCGAGGTCGCCCGGGAGGAATTTCCCGAACACGATCTCACCGTCCGCGGCTCCGTCTCCATCGGTCGGCGTCTGATGGATCCGCTCGCCGAGCTCGTCAAGCTCGACCCCAAGAGCATCGGCGTCGGCCAGTACCAGCACGACGTTGATCAGTCCGCCCTCAAACGCTCGCTCGACGACACCGTGGTCAGCTCCGTCAACGGCGTCGGCGTCGAACTCAACACCGCCTCCAAGCAGCTCCTGAGCTACGTCTCCGGACTCAACGCCGCCACCGCCGCCGCCATCGTCGCCCGCCGCAACGAACAGGGGCCCTTCAAATCACGGGCCGACCTGCTCAGCGTGCCACGCCTGGGCCCCAAGGCTTTCGAGCAGGCCGCCGGCTTCCTCCGCATCCGCGACAGCGCGCATCCGCTCGACTCCAGCGCGGTCCATCCGGAAAGCTATCCGATCGTGGAAAAGATGGCGGCCGATGTGGGCGTCACTGTGGCCGACCTCATGCGGGATGGTCTCGCCCGCGCCAAGATCCGGCCGGAGAACTACGTCAGCGAGAAGGTCGGTCTTCCCACCCTCACCGACATCCTCGCCGAGCTCGCCAAGCCGGGCCGCGATCCGCGCGAACGCTTCGAGGCGTTCAGCTTCCAGGAGGGCGTCAACAAGCCCGAGGATCTCAAGCCGGGCATGAAGCTGCCCGGCATCGTGACGAACGTCACCGCCTTCGGCGCCTTCGTCGACATTGGCGTGCATCAGGATGGCCTCGTCCATGTCAGCCAGCTCGCCGACTCCTTCGTCAAGGATCCGGCCACCGTCGTAAAGCCCGGACAAAAGGTGCAGGTTACGGTCACCGAGATCGACCTGCCGCGCAATCGCATCGCCCTGTCGATGCGCAGCAATCCGCAGCTCGGCGGCCGCGCTCCGCTCGGAGGCGCCCCCGCGACAGGGCCTGGCCCGCGTCCGGGAGCGCGGACCGGTCCGGGTGCGGCCCCCCGCCCGGCGGCCCCTCCTGCGCGCCCGCCGCAGTCGCTCAATGACGACTGGTTCGCCTCCGCCCTGAAAAAGAAGCGCTGATCCGCGGCATCCCCATTCCTTGGTTGGGATCGATCGCCGCGTTTGTAAGCAACGTTTGGGGAAGATGGCTGTCTTACTCTTCACATGACACTCATCATTACCCCTGAAGTGGTCGACTCGAAGCTCATCATCCGCGGCATCCACCTCGAACTCACGGAGGCCCTCAAGTCGACGGTCCGCGAAAAGGTCACCCGGCTTCTCCGCCACGACGCCACCATCGTCCGTATCCGCATTGATATTGAGTACGACCGCACGCGCGATCGGAAGAGCGAGTTCATCGCCAAGGGGCACATTGAGGTAGGAGGTCCCGACCTGCTCGCTTCTGTCGCCAGCGAGGATGCGTACAAGTCAATCGACACGCTGATGGACAAGCTCGACGCGGCCATCCGCCGCCGTCACAGCACCCATCGCGAGAAGCGGCACCACCCGCACGGCGTGGGTGCCCCCGAGTAGCCGCCCTTCCCGCTGGTTTTGCACGCCCGGCACAGTCGTGCCCGCTCTGCGGGTCCGGCTGTCACCGGGCGTTTTCTTTTCCCTTTCGCCGCCGGCGGACCGGGGTCATCGTACGGCCATGATCACCACGATCGGCTTGGACGCCGATGATACCCTCTGGCACAACGAGACGATCTTCGAGGGCTCCAATGCCAAGCTCCGCGCCCTGCTCACCCGCTACCATCATGACGCGGCCGAGGTTGACCGGCGCCTCTTCGCCACCGAGATGCGAAATCTTGAGCTCTATGGCTACGGGATCAAGAGCTTCACCCTGTCGGCCATCGAGACCGCGGTCGAGTTGAGCGGGCGGCAGATCAGCGCGGAGGAGATTCTCGCCATCATCCACCTCGCTCAGGACATGCTGGCCCACCCGGTCAACATTCTCGATGGGGTCATTGAAACCGTCACCACCCTTTCCGAATCGCACCGGCTCGTGGTGATCACCAAGGGGGATCTGCGCGACCAGGAGCGCAAGATCGCCCGCTCGGGTCTCGCCGCCCACTTCGCCGCGGTCGAGATCCTCTCGGAAAAGAATCCGGACACCTATGGCCGCGTCCTGCGCCGCCACGGGATCGCACCCGGCGAGTTTCTCATGGTCGGCAATTCGATCAAGAGCGACATCCTCCCGGTCCTCGCACTCGGCGGAGCCGGCGCCCACGTGCCCTACCACCTGACGTGGGAACACGAGCGCGTCGACGGCCCGCCCGAGCACCCGCGCTTTTTCCCACTCGGCTCAATTCGAGATCTGCCTGATTTGCTCGGCCGGTTGTCGTAAGACCGAATCATTTTACAGGAGGGAACAGAGAGAACCGAGGGAAGTCTTCCGCAAGAGACGCGGGGTGCACCCACTTCGCATCACGTCCGAGCGCCGTTTTGAGCTTCTTGGTACCGATCTCTCTCTTACCTCCATTTACTCCTGTAATCCGGTTCGCGATCGCACGTCCTTTTTCGCTCGGCACCCTAAGACCGTGCGGGTAGCACCCTTGCGTGCGCCCGTTGAAGATTCTCTTTGTCGCTCCCGAGCTTGAACCGTTTGTGAAAGTCGGCGGTCTCGCCGACATGGTCGGGGCGCTGCCCCGCGAACTCGCCGCGCTCGGCCACGACGTGCGCATCGTCTGCCCGGCCTACGGCTGCCTCCGCGTCGAAGGCGAATGGCATCCCCGCGCCGAGCCCCTCGGCGTGGAGGTCGGCACCGAAACCCACTGGGGACGGACCTGGCAGACCATGCTGCCCGGCGCCCGCGTGCCAGTCTACTTCCTCGAGCGCGACGACTTCTTCGGACGCAATGAGGTCTATAACGGCCCGTGGGGCGCCCACGCCGACAACGATCTCCGCTTCATCTTCCTTTGCCGCGGCGCTCTGGCGCTCTGCCAGCAGCTCGACTGGATTCCGGATGTGGCCCATTGCCACGATTGGACCACCGGTTTCGTGCCCGTGATGCTCAATAGCACGCTGCGCGACACACCACTCGGCCGAACCGCGACCGTCTTCACCATCCACAATCTCGAGCATCAGGGCTACGCCGACCCGCGCGCCGTCGCCTTCGCCCGAGTCCCGGCCAGCGAATTCCGACCCGACAGCATCGAGTCGGTCGGCGCGGTCAACATGGTCAAGGCCGGCCTCTACCATGCCACCAAGCTCAGCACGGTCAGCCCGACCTATGCCGAGGAGATCCGCCATCCAGAGGGCGGCTGCGGGCTGGACGAGGTCCTGCGCTTCCGCGGGGCTGATCTCGTCGGCATCCTCAACGGCATCGACACCGTGTCCTGGAACCCCGCCACCGATCGCCACCTGCCCGCGCGGTACTCGGCTTCCGATCTCTCGGGCAAGGCGACCTGCAAGGCCGCGCTGCAGCAGCGCCTCGGCCTCCACGTCGATCCGCACGTCATGGTCTTCGGCATCGTCTCGCGTCTGGTGGCGCAGAAGGGCCTCGACCTGCTCGCGCAGGCCATGCCGTCCGTCCTTGATCGCATGCACGTACAGTTCGTCTTGCTCGGTTCGGGCGATTCTGGACTCGAGCACTCCTTCCGCTCTGCCGCGCTGAACTACCCGGGACGCGTGGGGGTGCAGATTGGATTCGACGGTGGGCTCGCCCGCTTGATCCAGGCGGGAAGCGACGTCTTTGTCATGCCCAGCCGGGCCGAGCCCTGCGGACTCACCCAGATGTACGCGATGCGCTACGGCACGCCACCTCTGGTGCGTGCAACCGGGGGGCTGATCGACACCGTGAGCCCCTTCGTCGAAGGCGGCGATACCGGCACCGGCTTTGTCTTCGGCGACGCCACCGCGCAAGCGCTCTACGACACCCTTGGCTGGGCCTGCGCGACCTACTACGACCGTCCCGCCGAGTTCAAGGCGATGCGCCTGCGCGGCATGCGGCAGGACTTCAGCTGGCGACGCAGCGCCGAGCGCTACGTCGATCTCTACCGCTGGGCCGTCGCCGCCCGCACCGGCGCTCCGGCCTGAGGCGCGGTTCCCCGCGGCCCAACCCACAGCCGTGCCCTCAAGCCAGTGTCACGTAATACGTGACACTGGCTATGTCCGGCTGACTCCGGGGAGATCGCGCGCCGGGTGAGCACCAGCCAGTCCACCGCCCTCGGGGGCGGCACCACGTGCGCGACCAGATGACCGCGTTTCGTGCCGAACCGAGTGTCACGTATTACGTGACACTTGGGCTGCGAGGGCATGGCGAGGAGGCCAAGGCCCTTACTTGATCGACGAGCGCAGCTCAACGGGTGCGTCTTCGCGCTCTTCGGACGGTGGCGGTGGTTCAACATCTCCACGAGGAAGGCGGAGGCCATGGAGCAGTCGATGTAGCCCTTCGGGATGTGCGGGCCGAGGCTCTCGCCCACCAGCGTGACGCCGATCAGGATCGGGAAACTGAGCGCCAGCATCTTCAGCGTCGGGTGCCGGTTGACGAAATCACTGATCGGCCCCGCGAAGGCGTACAGACATCAGAGACGGGGCCGGTACGGTCTAGGGGCCGACCGGGAATTCTCCCCGCGTCGTGGCCTCAGGGGCCGGACGATGTGCGGATCGGGTCTACTTCTTGCCCCCGAGGAGAAGCAGCCAGGCCGCGACCGTGAGCAGCGCCCATGGCCAGTACTCCTGCGCGAGGCGCATCGTCTGACGGAATTCCGGCCCGGCCATGTCGGCCGCCCCCAGGATGGCCATCACCAGTCCGGGGATCAGGGGCCAGAGGACGCGCCGCTTGAAGACGGCCGCCGACACGAACGTGATCAGCAACCAGCCTGCCGCGAAGCACAGCATGAACACACCGGAGTCACCCGCCCGGCTCAGATCCGTGACCCGCGTCAGCAGCATGCCGGACCCGATTCCGATCAGAATGCCACCGGGGACGAGGAGACCCCACTCCTTTGCGACGATCGACCAGCCGGTGAAGATCACCCCCAGGAGCAAGGGCACCGCCAACTGCGCGTTGAAGTCAGTGTAGCGATCAAGCAACGCCCAGCCCGCGACCAGCAGCAGAACAAAACCGGCGACACGCCGCTTGCCCAAGCCGCCGCCACTCTTGCCGCCCGCTGAACTGGAGGATTCCGCCATAAAAAGTCGCCTGCAGGTGTATCAGCGCCTCGCCCCCTTGGCGATCCGCAAACCCCGCCACGCTTGATCGCGATTCGAAAATCAAAATTCGAAATTCGAAATTCCCCATCACACCCCCACCCACGCCAGCCCCACCCGCAGCCAGAGGGGAATCACCAGCAGGCCCACGACCGTGGTTGCCACCACCACTTGGACCGCCGTGAGGGGCTGGCCTCCGTAATGGCGGGCAATCACAATCGGAAGAATCCCGGCGGGCATCGCCGCTTCGATCACAATGACGCGCTTGAGTTCCACCGGGCAGGGCAGAAATTTGGCCAGCAAAAGAAAGGCCACGGGCAAAAGGCCCAGCCGGAGAAAGATCGAAGCCAGCGTCACGCGCGTGTCGTACAACTCCCGCGGCCGACCGAGGTACTCCACCAGCGTCGCGCCAATCAGCATCAGCCCGAGCGGAATGGCGCAGGCCGCGCTGAGGTGGATCACCTCGCGCACCACCCCCGGCATGAGCTCGGCCCCTCCCAGAAAATTCAACCCTACCGCGAAAATCAGCGCGAAGACCGGAGGGTTGAGCAGCTTGCGCCAACCCGTGCGCAGCGGCACGCCCGCCAGCACAAGGATACCCACCGTCCAGATCGCGGCCTCGCAGCCCACATTGTGGACCAGCAGCACCCCGACGCTCTCCGGGCCAAAGAGCTCCGTCATCAGCGGAATCGGGATATAGCCATAGTTGTAGATGCCGACCGCAAACGCAAAGGTCCGCAGACCCCGCCCCGCCGTCAGGCCAAGGCTGCGCGCCACATAGTACGCCACCCCGATTCCTCCCGCCATGGTCACAAACCCCACCAACGGCGCCATCAGCAGATTGGCCGGGTCCCGCAGCGCCGCATTGTCCGCCACGCTGTCAAAGATCAGGCAAGGGTAGAGGAAGTTTACCACCATCTTAAGCAGACTTTCGTCCGCCTCCTGATTGAGCCAGCGCGCCCGCCGCAGCCCCGCCCCGATCGCGATCAACGCGAAGACCGGCAGAATGAGTAGCATCAGTTCCCAGTAGGACGGCATGTTCGGATAGGACGAACGCCAACGGACCGCGTTCTGCCAAGCAAGCCGCAATCCTCCGGTTCGGGGTTACCAAGCTCAGGCGGCCGGCGGAGCCGATGCGGTTTAGCTCGCCTCGCTCAATCCCCGGGGTCAGCGACCCCGGCTACAGCGGTTCTTCCCGGACGCCCGCCATCGCCCGCCCCGCCAGCCAACCCGTGGTCCACGCCGACTGGAAATTGAATCCGCCCGTGATCCCATCGATGTCGAGCACCTCGCCTGCGAAATGTAGCCCCGGACGCACCCGGCTCTCCATGGTCTTGAAGTCCACCTCGCGCAGCCGGATGCCGCCGCAGGTCACGAACTCCTCCTTGTTCAGGCTCTTGCCCTCCACCTTGAATTCTCCCGCCCCCAGCTGGCTCGCCAGCGCCTGCAATTTGGCGTTGGCCACGGTGGTCCACACCGTTTCTGGCGTGATCCCCGCCGCCGTCACGAGGCGCTCCCATAGCCGCGACGGAAGCGCAAAGGGGTTCCATGTGCTCATTTGCTTCTTGGGATTCGCCGCCCGCGCCGTCGTGAGCGCCGTCAGGATCTCGCCCGGCGTCCGCGGTGCGACCCAGTTCACGCTCAACGTGAATTGGTAATCAATCGCGGCGAGCTCCCGCGCACCCCACGCAGACAACTTGAGGATGGCCGGTCCGCTCAGCCCCCAATGCGTCACGAGGATGGGCCCTTGCTCGCGCAGCTTCGTCCCGGCGACGGCCGTCGAGACCTGCAGCACCGAAAGACCCTCCAGCCCCCGCAGCCGGGCGTCGTCGATGTGAAAGGTAAACAGCGACGGCACCGGCGGTTCGATGGTGTGATCGAGGGCTTGGGCAATGGTCAGGCCCGCCGATCCCCGATTCCCGCCGGTCGCCAGCAGCAAGCGGTCGGCCGCCACCACCGCTCCCGTGGTCAGCGTCACATTGAAGCGCGCGGAGCCGTCGCCGTGGATCAACTCTGCCGTGCGGATCCCGCAGGGAGTGATGACCTTCACGCCGGCCTCGGCGGCCGCCCGCTGCAGGCAGTCGACAATGGTCGCCGAATCATCCGTGACCGGGAACATGCGACCGTCGTCCTCCACCTTCAGCTCCACCCCGCGCGACGCAAACCACGCCACCGTTTCCCGCGGGCCGAAGCGATGGAACGCCCCCAGCAGCTCGCGGCCGCCCCGCGGGTAGCGCTTGACCAACTCCCGCGGCTCAAAGCAGGCGTGGGTGACATTGCAGCGCCCTCCGCCCGAGATCCGCACCTTGGCCAGCGGATGCGCCGTTGCCTCGTATAACGCCACATCCGCCGACGGATTCGCCTGCGCACACGTGATGGCTGCGAAAAAGCCGGCTGCGCCGCCGCCGGCGATGACGATGCGTGATCGTTGCATGAGGGCGGAGCGTGCGCACGCCCGGAGCAACTGTCCAAGTCGAAACGAAAACCGCCGCCAGTCCCAAAGGACCTGGCGGCGGGTTGCAGGGAATCCTGACCTGAATCAAAGCATCAATCAGCGGGCGCCCTCGCCGCCCTTGCCCTTGCCTTCGCGGCCGCCCGGACCGCCCGGACCGCCGGGACCGCCCCGACGACCGCCCTCGGCCATCGCCGCTTCCCACTTCTCGGCCTGCTCGGCGGTGAGAATCGCGCGGACCTCGGCCTGCTGGGCGGTCCGCATCGACTGCATCTTGTCGCGGCGGGCCTCGCGCGTCAGCGACTCGTCGTCGCGCAGCTTCGCCAGCGCATCCCGCTGGTTCTTGGCCACGGCAATCAGCTTGGTCTTCTGGTCGGCGGTCAGACCAAGGCGCTCGGCCATCGCCTTGATGCGCTCCTCGCCCATGGCGCCACCGGGGCCACCCGGACCGCCGGGGCCGCGACGCTCGGACTTGGGCGTATCCGCATTCTGGGCACGAACGATTGGGGCAGCGGCGAGGGCCGCGAGGGCAAGGAGGGACAGGGTGATTTTGGTGAGGGTCTTCATGGTGATCTTGTTTTTAGGGGGATGTTTTGTGAGCGATCAGATCGCATTGTGTAAGAAACTAGACGCACGACCAACCCTCAGGTTACATGCGCTCTTTCCCGTCACGCCATGTCACCCGCGCAGCGCATCGCTCTGGCCGAGCAAATGGTCGAAACCACCCGCCGCCGGCTCCCGGTCGGCCTGAGGGGTCCGGCCGCCCGCCTGCCCGTGGTCTGCCATGATCGCCCCTCCCCCGCGATCCTCGGCGAGGAATTTGAGCCCGAAATCCTGGGCATGTTTGTGGGCCACGCGCTGGAGGAGGAAGGGGGAGACGGCTCGGTCCCCCCGCATATCCTGCTGTTTCTCGAGAACCTCTGGGAATTCGCAGAGCAGGATCCGGAGGTGTTTCGCGAGGAGGTTAGAATTACCTATTTGCACGAGCTGGGGCACTACTTTGGCTGGGACGAGGACGAGCTGGAGGCCCGGGGACTGGGCTAAGCGGCGTCCAACAGGTCGTTTGGATCCCCTAGAACCTCCCTTACTCCGCGCTTTCCAAGGGGAAGCGCCCGTGCATAGTTCATGGGACATCCTTAGGTCGTCATGAAGAAACTCCGCCTTTTCCTCCTTTCTGTACTCACCGCTGCAGCCGCCTTTGGCGCCGACACCGTCCTCGCGCGCGCCGAATACGTGAAGCGCATCGAGTCGTGTGAAGCGGTCCTCCGGGAGCTGCAGATGAACCCGGCCACCGCCATCCCCGCCGACATCCTCGCTCAGGCCCGCGGCCTCGTCATCACCAACCAGGTGAGAGCGGGCATCATCCTCGGCGTGAAGGACGGTTACGGCGTAGTGATGGTGAAGCGCCCCAGCGGCCAGTGGAGCGTCCCCGCTTTCCTCAAGGCCGGCGAGGCGAGTATCGGCCTCCAGCTTGGCGCCAGCGCAGTCGAGACCGTCTACGTGATCATGGACGACGCGACCCCCCGCCTGCTTTACAACCAGCGCTTCAACATCGGCGCGGATGCCAAAGCCATCGCCGGCCCCCGCGTGGCCGAGCGCGAGAACAACCGCCAGCCGCTGATCGCCGCCCCCGTGCTGGTCTATACCCGCAACATGGGCCTGTTCGCCGGAGCCACGGTCAAGGCCGGCTATCTCACGCGCGACGACACGGCAAATCGCTCCTTTTACAGCACGACCTACACCTTGCCCGAGATCCTTTACAGCGACTGGATCACGCCGAGCCCCGAGGTGCAGCCGTTAATGGCCTACGTCCAGCAGATCGCACCCTGATCGCGTCCGCCCGGGCTTGGGTAGCCGGGTCTCTTTTTCAACCGGCCCCCCGGGGCCGGTTGTCTCGTTCCCCATTCCTCACCGCTCCGCGGTCGCCCTCCGGTCAGCCATGAGCCGCGCGGACAAACGCCAGCAGCTCGGCGTAAACCGCCTGCGCCACCGTCAGCTGAAAATGCGTGCGGTCGAGCCCTGGTCCGACAATGCGGCCCGACCGGTAGATCCAGCCGTTAGTTCCGTCCTGCCGCGCCAGAGCCCAGCAGGCAAACGGCGACGCCACGCCTTTTGCGGGATCCGCCTCCGCGTAGCCGGTCGTCGCCGCACCCAAGTCGGTCCCGAAGAGCTTGCACACACCGAACGCCATCTGCCGCGCCACCTGATCCGAGACGCAATCGACCGCCTCCGCCACGGCACGGTCCACTGCTAGCAGCGTCACCTTCTGCTCCAGCGTGTAGGCTGTCACCCCGCCCGCAAAGAAGCCCGAGGCCCCGGATTCGGAGCCAATCCTCGCCTGCAGATGCCCGCAGGTCAGACTCTCCGCCACCGCCAGACTCCGTTTCGGCGCCGCCAGCATCAGGTCCTTGAGTTCACTCATGTTCCCACCCTCGCCGATTCCTCCACTCGGCGCACGCTGAAATCGCCAGCCGGAAGGCGGAACCGCGCAGATCCCGTTCTCAGGGCACGGACCGCGCCCGGGGCAGCACGGGCAGTGGATTTCCCGGAACCAGCAGGGGTCCGGCGAGAAACACCTGCGCGGACGCAGGATCGACGGTCACGACCACCCCGTGGAGGTCACTGGCCCCAAA
>CAMAXB010000036.1 GCA_945862035.1 Opitutus sp. GAS368 | reverse complement strand
GTGCCACTCGGCTCGGGACGGGCGCGGAGTGGTGAACGCCGCGCGGCGTCAGTGGCGGTCGGGACGCTTGAGATCGAAGATGTCCGTCGTCCGGGTGTAGCTCTCGCCCCCCAGGCGGCCGATCAGGTCGAGCTTCACCGGGTCGGGTTCACCCGACGCGGTCAGGACGTCGTCGCGGACATGCGCCCGGTGTATCCGCCCAAAGACGACATTGGCCGCCAGCGGGCCCTCGCCGATCAGGACAATCTGGTGCACGGTGCACTCGAAGGCCACGGGAGCAAGGGCGACCCGCGGCGGCTTCACCCGCTGCGAGGGCGCCGCGGCAATGCCAAAGCGCGCGAACTCGCTCTCGCCATAGGGCAGCAGGGCCGCGGTGGCATTCATCGCCTCGGCGAGGGCAGACGGCACGAGGTTGACGACAAACTCCGGCACACGTTCGAGGTTTCGCACGGTGTCCTTTTTCGAGCCGTCGCGGGTGTTGACCGGCACAAACATGAGCGTGGGCGGATTCGCCGTAACTCCCTGAAAAAAACTAAAGGGCGCGAGGTTCGGGCGTCCTTCCGGCGAGATCGTTGACACCCAGGCAATCGGCCGCGGCAGAATCGTGCCCGTCATCCAACCGTAGGCCGCGCGCGGGGAGAGGGCGGAAAAATCGATGATCATGCGGCCCGCAGTCTCAGCCTTCCCGGCGCGAACTGCACGAATTTATCCGCCAAAACTCTTCCTTGCTGCAGGCAGAAAATATCTGCGCCGCACCTCGGCCGCGAATCAGTCGGCAGCAAAATTAGCCGGTGATACCCCGCCGACTCACGGCAATCATCATGCGGGCAATTCAGCGCAATGGTCAGCGCGCGGTAAAAGGTAGGGTTGGGGGCAGGTCATGGCTCGACAGGGAAGCGAACCCTGGGTGCGAAGTTTACTCTGGCCGGTCAAGACGCTGCAAAGATGAGAGCAGAAAGATCAGAGGAGCGCCCTTCGGACCGCCATGCAGGAAACCGCGCTGCAAAGGCGCTACGCCGAAGTGCGCAGCCGGATCGAAGTGCTGTTCAGCCACCGGGACACCCCACCGCCGGCCATCGCCTTCGAGGACAATCCCTTCGTCATCGGATCCCGGAGGTCCAAGCTGCCCTGCCCCTCCCCGGCGCGGGTCCCGCCCGGGCCGCCAACGTCGCCGCCCCGACCTTGACCCGGCTCCAATTGATCGTCGCCACCCTGAGAATCACCGGCGTCGGCGGCGTCAGCCAGTTGGTCGTCAATTCCATGTCACGCCGCGCGGGCGACATCATCAGGGTGATGGAGCAGGGTTCGCCGGTCTTTGTTCGCCTGACTCGATTCGAACCGGGTTTGGCTACTTTTTCTCCTGATGGTGAGGATGTTACGCTACGGTGCTGAGGTTTTCCTGTAGCCGGGGTCGCTAACCCCCGTCGCAGGGTGTCCGCGAGAAACTCCGATCCCCGGGATCAGCGAACCCAGCCACCCCAATGCGTCGGCCGGCGATTTCGCTTTGCCGGGGGAAGAAGACGGCGGATTGCGCCTCCCACCTTCACCGCTAAGGTTCACCTATGCTACCCCGCCGTCTCCTCAGCGTATTTCTCGCTCTGGCCGCCTTCGCGTCCGGGCTGACGGCACAACACGTCACCGCCTCCCTCGTCGCCACCGAGGCCTCGGTGCAGTCCGGTCGTCCGATCACGGTCGCCATCCGCCTCGAGCATGAGGCGCACTGGCACACCTACTGGTTGAACCCCGGCACAGGCTACCCGACGTCCATCGCCTGGCAACTTCCCCCGGGTTGGACCGCCGGGGAAATCCAATGGCCCTCGCCCCGCATCATTCGCGACAGCAAGGGCAACATCACCGGCAACGGCTACGAGGGCGTCACCTACCTTCCGATCACCCTCACGCCGCCCGTCGATCTGAAGCCCGGCGAGTCCGTGGCCCTACGCGCCCAGGTCGACTGGCTGATGTGCGCCGATGTGTGCATACCGGGCGACGCCAGGGTTGCCCTCACACTTCCCATCCGCGCCGAGCCACCCACCCCGGCGACCGGACACGGGGCCGAGGCGGCCGCTAGCCTGCACTCGCTGCCCGACACCGTTCCCGGCTGGGCGATCACCGCCACGCGCAGCGGGGCCCTCACCACCCTCAGCCTCACGGCCGGCGCCGAAGCCCCGGTCAAGGATCCGGCCAATCTCTGGTTCTTTGCCGCCGACGGTTTCATCCAGTACGACAAACCCCAAAACGTCCGTCGCGGCGCCGCCGGCGAGATCCTCCTCGACCTGCCCATCTCCGACGCCGCCGACCAGACGATTGCTCGGCTGACCGGCGTGCTCACCTCCAGCGCAAGCTGGCTCGCAGGCACCACCCTCCCCGGCCTGCGCATCGACGTTCCGCTGGTCGCGGCGGCCGTCCCACCCGCTTCCCTGACGGCCAACGCCACCCCCGCCGCCAGCACCAGCCTGCTCGGCACCCTCGCCCTCGCCTTCGTGGGCGGGCTCATTCTCAACCTGATGCCCTGCGTCTTCCCCGTACTCGGGATCAAGATCCTCGGCTTCGTCAATCAATCCGGCAACAACCGGCGCCTGATCACGCTCCACGGCGTCGCCTTCACGGTGGGCGTGCTCCTCTCGTTCTGGGCGCTGGCCGGTGCGCTCGCCGTGCTGCGCGCGGGCGGCGACCAACTGGGCTGGGGCTTCCAGCTGCAATCCCCAGCGTTCGTCTTCGCCCTCGCGGGAGTCATGCTGGTCTTCGCCCTGAGCATGAGTGGGGTGTTCGAGTTCGGCCTCGGCGCCACCGGCGTCGGCGCCAATCTCCAGATGAAGGACGGCTACAGCGGCTCCTTCTTCACCGGCGTGCTCGCCACTATCGTGGCGACGCCGTGCAGCGCCCCGTTTCTCGCGCCTGCCTTGGGCGCAGCGCTCGCCCTGCCCACCGCGGAATCCTTTGTCGTCTTCACCGCCATCGCGCTCGGCCTGAGCGTGCCCTACCTGCTGCTCTCGATTTTCCCGCAGGCCGTCAAGGTCCTGCCACGACCCGGCGCCTGGATGGAAACCTTCAAGCAGGCGATGGCCTTCCCGCTGTATTCAACCGTTGGCTACCTCGTCTGGGTGCTCGCCGGCCAGACCACCGAGAGCGGCCTGCTGATGACCCTGCTCGGCCTCACCGTCATCGCCATGGCGGCCTGGCTGTATGGCCGCTATCATGCGCCCGGCTCCACGGGGGGCCGCATGCGCTTCGGCCTGATCGGCGGCCTCGCCCTGCTCACCGTCGGCGGCTGGCTTGGCTGGCCCCGCGCGGCCGCTCCGACGGATCTTGTGTGGGAGGCTTGGAGTCCCGAGCGCGTCACTGAGCTTCGCGCCCAGGGCCGCACGATCTACGTCGATTTCACCGCACGCTGGTGCGCCACCTGCCAGACCAACAAGAAGGTCGTATTCTCGTCCGCCGAGGTCCTCGCGACCTTTGCCGACCGCAACGTGGTCGCGCTCAAAGCGGATTGGACCAACCAGGACGCGCGCATCACCGCCGAGCTGGCCAAGTGGAACCGCAGCGCCATCCCCTTCAATCTCGTCTACCGCGCCGACCGCCCGGAGCCACAGGTCCTGCCCGAGCTGCTGACGCCCCAGATCGTCCTCGACGCGCTGACCGCCCCGGCCAGCCACACGAATTGAGCTACTGCTGCAGCCTTGCAGGTACGCGGGGGCTGGGTTGGTATCGTCCATCAGCATGGCTGGCGTTCCCCCCACGACTCCCAACCAGAATCCCGAGCAGGTCGCACGGGATGCCATCGACACCCAGCTCCGGGCCGCCGGCTGGGCCATCCAGCCCAAGGATGCCATTAATTTCAGCGAAGGCAGTGGCCAGGCCGTCCGCGAGTACACCACGGACAGCGGCCCGGCCGACTACGTGCTGTTTGTGGACGGCAAGCCGGTCGGAGTGGTCGAAGCCAAGAAGGAGACGCTCGGCCAGAACATCACGACCGTCGAGGACCAGACGGCCGACTATGCTTCGGCCAAGTTGCGCTGGATTCAGAATTCCGGGCAGCCCCTGCCCTTTCTCTACGAGGCCACGGGCGTCCTGACCCGGTTCACCGACCAGCGCGATCCCAAGCCGCGGTCGCGGGAGGTGTTTTCCTTTCCCCGTCCGGAAACGCTGCACGCCGCCCAAGCGACGAAACGTTCGCTCCGCGACCGGTTCCGCGATCTGCCCGCACTCGATCCGACGGGGCTGCGCGAGTGCCAGATCGAGGCCATCACGAACCTCGATGTCTCACTCAAAGCCACCAAGCCCCGCGCTCTGATCCAGATGGCCACCGGCGCAGGCAAGACCTTCACCGCCATCACGTCGATCTACCGCCTGCTCAAGCACACCCGCGTCCGCCGCGTGCTCTTCCTCGTCGATACGCGCAATCTCGGTGAGCAGGCCGAGCAGGAGTTGCTCGCGTTCACCCCGACCGACGACAATCGCAAGTTCACCGAACTCTACACGGTCGCCCGTCTCACTTCCGCCCACGTCCCCGCCGACGCCGAGGTCTGCATCTCGACCATCCAGCGGATGTACTCGATTCTGCAAGGTCGGGAGCTTGATGCTTCCGCCGAGGACGAAAATCCCGCCGAGCGCTCGGACCGCCCGCGCGAGCCGCTGCCGGTGGCCTACAACGAGAAGGTCCCGCCCGAGTTCTTCGATCTCATCATCATCGATGAGTGCCACCGCTCGATCTACAATCTCTGGCGTCAGGTGCTGGAGTACTTTGACGCCTTCCTCGTCGGCCTCACCGCCACGCCCGACGCCCGCACCTACGCCTTCTTCAATCAGAACGTCGTCTCCGAGTACACCCACGAGGATGCCGTTGCCGATGGCGTGAATGTTCAGGGCGAGATCTACGTCATCGAGACCGAGGTGTCGCAGCAGGGCGGCACGGTGCTGAAGGGGCTTGTCGAACACCGCGAAAAGCTCACGCGCGCCAAGCGCTGGCAGCAGAAGGACGAGGACGAAGCCTACTCCGCGCAAAAACTCGACCGCGACATCGTTAACCCGTCCCAGATTCGTACCGTCATCCAGACCTTCCGCGACCGGCTGCCGGAGATCTTCCCCGATCGCACCGCTGCCGACGGCAGCTACGAGGTCCCGAAGACGCTCATCTTCGCCAAGACCGATTCGCACGCCGACGACATCATCCAGATCGTCCGTGAGGAGTTCGGCGAAGGAAATGCCTTTTGCAAGAAGGTGACCTACAAGAACGAGGAGGATCCCAAGTCCGTCCTTTCACAGTTTCGCAACGAGTATCACCCGCGGAGCGTCGTCACGGTGGACATGATCGCCACCGGCACCGACGTGAAGCCGCTCGAGTGCCTGCTCTTCATGCGCGACGTGAAATCCAAGGGGTACTTCGAGCAGATGAAGGGCCGCGGTACGCGCACGCTCGACCACGACGCCCTGCGCAAAGTGTCGTCGGCCGCGAAGTCGGCGAAGACGCACTACGTCATTGTCGACGCGATCGGCGTGACCAAGTCGCTCAAGACCGCCAGCCGTCCGCCGATCACCCGGCCGACGATCTCCTTCAAGGACCTCGCCATGGAGGTCGTGATGGGCGCAACCGACGCCGACACGGTGTCGTCACTCGCCGGCCGCCTCGCCCGGATCGAGCGCATGCTCACGCCGCTGCAGAAGCACGCCCTCACGGATAAAATGGGCGGCGTCACGCTCGGGCAGGTCGTCAAAGATCTCTTCCACGCACTCGATGGCGATGCGATCGAGCAGCGGGCGCGGGCAATCACCGGGATGCCGCCGGAGGCCAATCCAGGCGACGACGCCCGCAACAAGGCTCAGGCGCAACTGGTGACCGCAGCCCGCGCTCCGCTGACCGGGGCGGTGGTCACGCAGATTGTTGAGGCCTGCACGGCCAATCTGCAGGCCATTGATCACGACACCCAGGACAAGCTCAGCCGGGCCGAGTGGGACGCCGATGCGCAGACCCGCGCGACCGCCTTCGTGGGCGACTTCGAGACCTTCTGCCGCGAGCACCGCGACCAGCTCGACGCCCTCACGATCTACTTCAGCCAGCCCCAGCGCCGCCAGGAGGTCACCCTCCGGCAAATCGAGGAGGTGCTCGCCGCGCTCAAGCAGCACGCACCCCGCCTCGCGCCCCTGCGGGTGTGGGACGCCTACGCCCGCCTCGACGCCCTGCCGGCCAACGCCCGACCGATCACGGAATTGACGGCGCTCGTCGCCCTGCTCCGCCGCGCGTGCGGCCTCGACGGCAAGCTCACGCCCTTTGCCGACACCGTGCGCCGCAACTACCGCGACTGGATCCTCCGCGCCAACGCGGGCACGCCCTTCAGCGCACAGCAGGCCGCATGGCTTGAGCTGATCCGCAACCATGTCATCGATTCGCTGCGCATGGAAAAAGCCGACCTCGACTACGCCCCCTTCGACGCCCGCGGCGGCCTCGGCCGCATGCACGAACTTTTCGGCGAGCGGATGGACGCGCTCATTGACGAACTGAATAAGGAGCTGACGGCGTGAATAAGGAAACACTTCCAGTCTCTTGGGCCACAGTGAAACTCGCTGCAGTAGGCATTTGGCGCGGAGGCGGCACACCGAGCAAAGCAAATCCTGCTTTCTGGACTGACGGCACGATACCTTGGGTTTCGCCGAAGGATATGAAGCAACCGAGGCTTTCGACCGCTCAAGACCTCATCACTGAATCTGCCGTTGAATCATCGGCCACCAATCTCATTGCTGCCGGCTCTGTCCTGATGGTGACTCGTTCGGGCATCCTCGCTCACTCGCTTCCGATCGCGGTGAACTTGCTGCCGGTCGCACTTAATCAGGATCTCAAGGCGGTCACACCTCATCCGATTACCGACGCCGAATTTCTGCGATTGGCGTTTCAGTGTTTCGAACGCGAAATCCTCAACACATGCCGGAAGGGCGGAACAACCGTTCACAGCATCGAGTTTCCCGCGCTTCAGGATTTTCCGATCCCTCTACCGCCGCTAGCGGAGCAGAAGCGGATCGTGGCGAAGATCAGGGAGTTGTTCAGCGAGTTGGAGGCCGGGGAGGAGAGCCTGCGGGTGGCGCGGCGGCAACTCGGCGTCTATCGCCAGTCGCTCCTCAAACAAGCCTTCGAGGGCCACCTCACCGCCAAGTGGCGCACCGACAACCCCGACAAACTCGAATCCTCTTCCCAACTCCTCGCCCGCATCCAATCCGCCCGCCAATCCCACTACGAACAGCAGCTCAAAGATTGGGAGGCGAAATTGAGAAAATGGGAGTTGAGCTCTAAAGAAGACCGGAAGCCGACAAAGGCTTCGCGCCCTATTCCATCTTCTGAACTTAAGCCCTCGGATGAACTCCCACTCCATATACTGCCTGATTCATGGATCTGGCTCCGATTCGATTCGGCCTATTCGGAATCGGTCTTGGGCAAGATGCTGGACGCCGAGAAAAATCGGGGAGTGCCGCGTCCCTATCTTCGGAACATCAATGTTCGATGGGGTAAATTCGATCTCGAAGACCTTCTGTTGATCAGAATCGAGGAAACCGAGATAGATCGTTACCAAGTCTGTCCCGGCGATCTGGTTATATGTGAAGGCGGTGAGCCTGGACGCTGCGCGGTCTGGCCCAAGAACCGAAAGCAGGTGGTCTTTCTCCAGAAGGCGCTTCACCGCATCCGTTTTCCGGGCGTAGTTTCGACCTACTACATCGAACACCTGATGTCGTTTATGGCAGACACGAAACTCCTTGAGACGCATTTCACCGGCACGACCATCAAGCACCTCACTGGCGAGGGACTCGCTGGCGTCCCGGTGCCGATCTGCTCCATCCCCGAGCAACAGGAGATCGTCCGCCTGCTCGACGCCCAGTTCGAGATGATCGAGCGAAACGAGCAGGAGATCGACGGGGCGTTACGGAAGAGCGAGGCCCTGCGGCAGGCGATCCTGAAAAAGGCCTTCACCGGACGCCTTGTCCCCCAGGACCCCGCCGACGAACCCGCCTCCACCCTCCTCGCCCGCTTGCGCGGCGAGCAGACTGCCTCCAAGGAAGCGGCCTCACGACGCAATCGCATACCAGCCAAGCTGCCGGCGGATAGATGAACGTCTGCAACGTTATCGCGGATCGGTAACGCTCAACCCCAACCAGCCCATGTCTCAGGTTATCAACATTTACTGCGACGAAAGCTGTCACCTCGAAAACGACGGCCATCCGGTGATGGTGCTCGGTGCAGCATGGTGTCCCGAGCCCAAGGCGCGCGAAATCTCTGTGCGGCTGCGCGAGATCAAGAGCACGCATGGCTTGCCTCCCGATTTCGACCTGAAGTGGTCCAAGGTCTCTCCGGCGAAGCTACCGTATTATCACGCCGTTCTCGATTACTTTCTCGACGACGATGACCTTCACTTCCGGGCTTGGGTCGCGCACAAGGCGGGCTTGCGTCACGCCGACTTCGGCCAGTCGCACGACGATTGGTATTATAAAATGATGTTCGGTCTATTCGAGCCGTTGCTCACGCCGGACGCCTGTTTTCGCCTTTACCTCGACAAAAAGGATACTCGCAGCGCTCAGAAGGTGGCCAAGCTCCATGAGGTGCTCTGCAACAATCTCTACGATTTCAACCGCAAGATTGTGGAGCGCGTGCAGGTGGTCGAGTCGCACGCCGTTGAGCAATTGCAGCTCGCTGACCTGTTGCTTGGGGCGGTCTGCTACGCCAACCGTGGATTAAATCAAAGCGCAGCCAAACAGGCGTTGGTCGAGCGTATTCGCTCACGGACCGGCTATTCGCTGACCCGCCCCACGCTGCTCCGGGAGGATAAGTTCAACGTCTTTGTCTGGCGCGGTCAGATCGGGGGAGGGCAGACATGAGCGCGGAGTGGCTACCTCCCCTGATTGAGCACTCCGGCGGAAGCTGGGAGGGCTACGAGGAAGAGCTCTACCGTTGGTTTGTTGCCGACTTTCTCGATTCGCTGCCGACTTGGCCGGGTAAACGGGTCGGCCTGAAGCGTCATCCTTTGAGCAAGGGAAAGGAGGCCACGTTCTGGCACTTTATCTCTGATGGCGAAAGGGAGGAGGATCGCCTGATCGATATGCGCCGATGCGAACGCATCCGTTGGCCAAGACCGACGATGGATCGATTTCTTGAACGCCAGCCCGAGGCGGACGACCCGCTGGTCTGGTGGAAAAACGAGCGCCGTGGTGAAGCGCGCTATCTGCTAGCGCTGCCCGATTTTAGCTATCTTGTCGTGGTCGCAGACCGGGGCGACTATGTCTTACCGTGGACCCAGTATCACGTGGACCGCCCGCATCGGCAGGAGAAATACCGCAAAGAGTACGAAAATTACTGGAAGGTCTAAAAATGCTGAAGCCGCCCTTTGCAGGACGGCCTCGTTACTCCTTCAACACATGGTTGATGAGCTAACGGGACTATCGGCTCAACCAGCCCCCAAATCAAGCCAGACCTTTATCACCGCGCCCCCTAGCCTCTGAGAGCCAAGACTTATTTCATTCGTAACTAGGCGAGACCCGATGTCTTGAGTTTAAGTAGGCGCCCATCAGGCACATCCTTATTTCATCTTAAAACTATCCCATGACCACCGACAGCATCATCTCCAAGGTTTGGTCCTTTTGCCACACGCTTCGGGACGACGGCGTGGGCTACGGCGACTACCTCGAGCAGCTCACCTACCTCATCTTCCTCAAGATGGCGGATGAATATGCGAAGCCGCCCTATAGCCGCAAAGTCGGCGTCCCACCGCGTTACGCATGGCCAGTGATGCGCCCGCTCAAAGGCGCCGAGCTTGAAGTCCACTACGTGGAGGCGCTGCGTGCGCTCGGAGCCGAGAAAGGCATGCTCGGCCAGATCTTCACCAAGGCTCAAAACAAGATCACTGATCCGGCTAAGCTCGCGCGCCTGATTGAGATGGTCGACGACGTCACCTGGACCACCTTGGACGCCGACACCAAAGGGGACATTTACGAGGGCATTCTCGAAAAGAATGCCGAGGACACCAAGTCGGGCGCCGGGCAGTACTTCACGCCCCGTGCTCTCATCAAGGCCATGGTGGCGTGTGTCGCACCCCAACCTGGCAGGACGATCGCGGATCCCGCCTGCGGCACCGGCGGCTTCTTCCTGGCGGCCTACGATCACCTGAAGACGCTCCCGCTCACGCCCACCCAGAAGCGCTTCCTCAAGAACGAGACGTTTTACGGCAATGAAATCGTCGCAGGCACGCGCCGGCTCTGCCTGATGAATCTCTTCCTCCACAACATCGGCGAGATCGACGGCGACAGTCTCATCGCCTCGACCGATGCTCTGATTGCGCAGCCGGCCAGAAACGTGGACTACGTTCTCGCGAACCCGCCCTTCGGCAAGAAAAGCTCGATGACTTTCACCAATGAGGAAGGCGAGCAGGAGAAAGAGGACCTCGTCTACAATCGTCAGGACTTCTGGGCCACGACGTCCAACAAACAGCTCAACTTCCTCCAGCATATCCGATCGATGCTGAAGACCACGGGTCAGGCGGCAGTCGTGCTGCCCGATAACGTGCTCTTCGAAGGTGGTGCCGGCGAAACGGTCCGCAAAAAGCTGATGGAGACGACCGAGCTTCACACGATCCTGCGGCTTCCGACCGGCATCTTTTACGCAAACGGGGTGAAGGCCAACGTGCTGTTTTTTGATAACCGGCCAGCAGGTAAGGATACCGCCACGAAGGACGTCTGGTACTACGACTACCGGACGAACGTTCACCACACGCTCAAGCGGAAGCCTCTGCGAACCGAGGACCTCGCCGAGTTCATCGCCTGCTACAACTCGCAGAACCGCCACAAGCGCACTGAAACCTGGCACGCGGAGAAAAACCCCACCGGCCGGTGGCGGAAATATTCATACGCCGAACTGGCGGCCCGAGATAAAGCCAGCTTGGACCTCTTCTGGCTTAAAGACGACAGCCTCACCGATCTGGATAACCTGCCCGAGCCAGGCGTTCTGGCGGACGAAATCATTGAAAATATCGAAGCCGGCCTGGCAAACTTCCGGTCCGTAGCCGCTTCGCTGGGCAAGTAACACCCCAAAAGCAGCTTGTGCATAATTTCCCTCTCTACCCCTTGCCATTGATTCGCCGCGCCGCGGCGGCTTTGCGAGCAGTGCGGGTGCCGACATGACCGCCCCCGCTCCCTCCGCCCACTCCCGCGCCGTTGGGCTGCTCGTCCTGACCGCGCTCGGCTGGAGCATCGGCGGCGTGTTGATCAAGGTCCTACCTTGGCACCCGCTGGCCGTCGCGGGCATGCGCGGGCTCATCGCCGGCTTGGTGTTGCTCGCCTTGCACCGGAGCCTCTCCCTGCGCGGCTCGCGCGTCCGGCTCTACGGCGCCCTCGCCTACGCCGTGTGCACCGCCTCGGTGTGCATCGCCACCAAGCTCACCACCGCCGCGAACGCGATCCTGCTCCAGTACACCGCGCCGATCTGGGTGGCCCTGCTCGGTGCCTGGCTGCTCGGCGAACGCACCACCCGGGCCGACTGGATCACGATCGGCGTCGTGCTGGCCGGGATGGGCCTGTTCTTCGCCGGCGGACTCGATCTGGCCAATGTGCTGGGTAACGCGGTCGCGATCCTGAGCGGCTTGGCGTTCGCAGCCGTCACGATCGCTCTCCGCCACCAAAAGGACGGATCGCCCGTCGAGTCCGTGATTCTGGGCAACTTCCTCGCCTTCCTCATCTGCCTGCCCTGGATCATCGATGCCCCCCCGCTCCCCGCCGTGGGCTGGGCCGCGATGCTCACGCTGGGCGTGGTCCAACTGGGGCTTTCCTACTGGCTCTACGTGCGTGCCATCCGCCATGTCTCCGCCCTCGAGGCGGTCCTGATCCCGGTGATCGAACCCATCCTGAATCCCGTCTGGGTCCTCCTCGCGATCGGCGAGCGGCCCACGCCGCAGGCGCTCCTCGGCGGCGTGATCGTGCTTTCCGCCGTGACCTGGCGCGCCGTCCATGCGATCCGCGACAGCCGCCGACCTGCGGCCGCCGGCGCATGATCCGTCGTCTGCGTCCCGTCCTCCTCGCCCTCATCATGGCCACCCCGCTCGTCGCCCAGGAGGAGCCCGAGGCCGTCCTGCTTCTGCACGGGCTCGGCTTGGGCGGCTGGGCCATGCAACGCATCGAGAACGCGCTGAAGGAGGACGGCTACCGCGTGATCAATGTCTCGTACCCATCTCGCTCTCTGCCCCTCGAGCAGATCGCGCAGGAGTGGATCCCCGCACAACTGGCCGCCCTCCACGCCGAGCGCGCCCCGCGGCTGCATGTGGTGACCCACTCGATGGGTGGCATCGCCCTGCGCCTCTTCCTGCAGGGCCACGCCCCCGCCAATCTGGGCCGCGTCGTGATGATCGCCCCGCCCAATCAGGGCACGCGCCTGGTCGACCGCGTGGGCGGATGGTGGGCGTTCCGCGCGTTCACCGGAGTGAATGGCGTCCGTCTGGGCACGGGCGCCGATGCCCTGCCGCTCCGTCTCGGACCCTGGACCCACCGCGCCCCTCTGGGCATCATCGCCGGCGACCGCACGCTCAACCCGCTGTTTTCCCACTGGATCGGGCCGGGCACCAACGACGGCAAAGTCAGCGTCGCGAGCACGCGGCTGGAGGGCATGAGTGACCACCTCGTCATGCCTGTCTCGCACACCTGGCTACAATATCGCCGGCCGGTCATCGACCAGGTCCGTGCCTTTCTCCGCGCCGGGCGATTCGATCCGGTCAGCAGATAGAATTGGATATCGCTGGGCTCAGCGAGCCACGCAGTCTGTCGATGCGAAGGAGGCCAAACCCCGGGCTCAGCGAGCCCGGCTACAACGATCAAGCGGCGGCCTTGGCGCTGGGCCTGAACTGGATCAGCAGATTTGCCGCCGTGATCAGGCCGCCGCCGAGCAGCAGCGTCCACGTCGCCGTCTCGTTACCATACGTGATTCCGGCCCAGATCGAAAACAACCCGGGCAGGAATAGCGCCAACAGCGAGCCAAACACCGGCTCAATGCAATAGATCAGTCCCGCCTCCGTCGCCGTGATGCGCGGCTGGTACGTGTTCATGATCGTGAAGGCCCCGATGGTGCAGAAGAACGTCAGCGTCAGCGTGAACATGATCCAGGCCGGTGAACTGAACGGCACCACGATCGCCGCAAGCGAGGGCGCCGTGACCAGCACCAAGCCGGTGAACACGACCGCCTCCGTCGCAAACATGACCAGCGTGATCTTGCCCGGCCGATTGCCGGAAAAATCCGCCCTTTCGAGCCACAGGATCTGCCCCATAAAAAAGACCGAACCCAGCAGCGTCTCCCACTCGCCCCGCCCGAACTGCAGGGTGCGCCAGTCGAAGCGGCCAAGGATGGCCACCCCCGCCAGCACCAGCGCACAAGCCAGCCAGATCCGCGATCCGGGGTTGTGGCGGCCCCTGAGCGCGACGTAGACGGGGATCAGGATTGCGTAGAACTGCGTGAGGAAGGCCGAGGTCGACGCCGCCGTGAATTGCAGGCCATCAATCTGGAAGATCATCCCCGCCGAGGCAAAGAGTCCGAGCGCGAGCCCCTGCCGCCCCTCGCGCGCCGTGACATCAAACAGGCCGCGGCCTTGGAGCACCGCCAGAATGGCGAGCGCGAGCACGAACCGCGGGGCCAGGGTCATCGCCGTGATAAACCAGTTCCCGCTGCCCGGCAGCAGCTGCTCGTGCACGAGCACGACGGCCTTGATGACCGGAAAGCTCAGCCCCCAGAAGAGGTTCGCGACGAGCAGCATCAGCAGAGCCTGCGTGCGTTGGGCTTGCGAGGGGGGCATGGTCGACCCGAGACGCTGTGCGCACTTGCGCCCACCTCCAAGCGAAAAGCCCGCTTCAGGGGGCGGACGGGATGGTCGACCGCGTGACAAATGTCGCGCCGAGCAGACTCGGCTCGACAGACTCCGACCCGCCGCGCAATCCTGCTCCCGCATGCCCAAGGCGTCCGGCGGAAAACAGCGCTTATCGAAAAAGGCCTATGAGGCGAAACTGCCGGCGTTGCGCGAGCAACTCGTGCAGCTGCAGGTGAAGCTGAAGGATTCGCCCTTCAAGATCGTCCTGATCATTGCCGGAGTGGAGGGCGGCGGGCGCGGCGAGTCCATCAACACCCTCAGCGGCTGGCTCGATCCCCGCGGCGTGGAGACGTTTTCCTTCCACCAGGCGACCGACGAGGAGCGGGAGCGTCCGCTCATGTGGCGCTTCTGGCGCAGCCTGCCGACCGTCGGCCGGATCGGCATCTACGCCGGTTCCTGGTACACCGAGACCCTCCGCGAGGAAGCGGAAAGCGCCAAGACCGGACCGGACCTCGAACTGGGGCTGCGCCGCATCCGCCATTTTGAGAAGCTGCTGTCGGACAACGGGACCCTCATCATCAAGGTATGGCTCCACCTGACGAAGGAGCAGCAGCGCGACCGCTTGCGCGAGCTGGGAGCCGACGAGGACACCGCCTGGCGCGTGAGCGAGAGTGACTGGCACGCGAACCGCATCTACGACCGCCTGGCCCGGACCGCCGGCCACATCATCAAGGAAACCCACCGGCGCGGCGCCCCCTGGACCATCGTCGATGCGCAGGATGAGCGGGCGCGTAACCTTACCATCGCGACGCTCCTGCTCCAGCGGTTCCGGGAGCACGAGCGCGCCCGCACTCGCCTGCAGTCTTCCGGCCGAGCCGTCACCGCGACGACGCCCCTCCGCCCCTCGGGTCGCCGGCGTCTGCTCGCCCTTCCCCTCGACCAACATCTCGCTGAGCCGGAATACGAGGAGAAGCGCGAGAAATGGCTTGGGCGTCTCAACCGGCTCGTGCGCGAGGCTTCCTCGGCCAAGCGCTCCGTGGTGTTTGTTTTCGAGGGCTGGGACGCCGCCGGCAAGGGCGGTGCCATCCGGCGTCTCGCCAGCGCGATTGATGCCCGCGACTATCGCGTGATCCCCGTGGCCAAGCCGACCGACGAGGAAAAATCGCATCACTACCTCTGGCGCTTCTGGCGCCACGTGCCGCGCGCCGGGCTCGTGACCATCTACGACCGCTCCTGGTACGGCCGCGTGCTGGTCGAGCGCCTGGAGGGCTTCGCCCGGCCCGACGAATGGAAGCGCGCCTTCCGCGAGATCAATGATTTCGAGCAGCAGCTCACCGAGCACGGCATCATTGTCGTTAAATTCTGGATGCAGATCAGCCGCGACGAGCAGCTCCGGCGCTTCCGTGCACGCGAGGCCACCCGCTACAAGCTGCACAAGATCAATGACGAGGACTGGCGCAACCGCCGCAAGTGGTCCGCCTACGAGGTTGCGGTCGGCGACATGCTGGCGCTCACCAACAATGCCTTCGCCCCCTGGCATCTCATCCCGTCCAACAACAAGCGCCACGCCCGCCTGCAGATCCTCAAGCTCGCCTGCCAGCAGCTGACGACCGCGCTGGAGACCTGATGGGCGCGGGGCACGCCCTTGCGGACTTCGGAATGCAGATTGCGGAGTGATCCAATCCCTCGCCGGTGCGGATCTAGGCTTGGCCCATTCCGCACTCCGCAATCAGCAGTCCGCAATTCATTCACCATGGGACCAAACGCCGCTCCGCGCGGTCGCGACGCAGCGCCGCCTCGAGGTCCGCCCGCGTGCAGGGTTTCTCCACGTAATCATTGACCCCGGCGGCAAAGGCCCGCCACCACCAGGCAAAGCGGCTGAGGCCGCAGCGGTTTTTTGAGTAGGGTGACAAAGCGCGGTCGCATCACCCGCCTCGCCTCCACGGGGAGGTGGAGGGGAACTAATCCGATCACGCGATCACGCGGCCAGGTAGGGTCGTCCGGCGGAAGTCCGTTCACCCCCTCTATCGTGGCGGGATCGCAATCGACCAGCGCCAGATCGCAGGCCGGTCACGAAGACGCGGGGGCCAGCAGAGCCACCGCACCCCCGGAGTTCACCCAGGCCGTCAATTCGGCCCGAGGCCCCGCCGGCCGCGTGAAGCGAAAGCGGGCCCCCGCCCCACCTCGCCCCCGGCGGAAATCTCCCCGTCCAGAGCCTCGACCAGACTCCGGCTGATCGCCAGCCCCAAGCTGGTTCCCCGTGGTCCAGCGCGACCTCCGTCTGGACAAAGGGCAGGAAAATTCGGCCACGGTCGGCCTCAGCGATTCCGGGACCCGGGTCGCGAACCGCGAACACCCGCGGGCCGCCCGGCGCGGGCCGTGTGACCGTCACCTCCACCTCACCGGAG